>NZ_JBEXNT010000097.1:0-37477 GCF_040611255.1 Kitasatospora sp. NPDC002965
CGCCGCGTCAGGGCGTCGGCGGGGCCGGGCCCGGAGGGTTGCGGGGCGCTCGGGATCGGCGGCGCGGGCCGTCACGACAGGGGGCCGCCGGTGGGACCGGCCGCCATCCGGCGCATGACCTCGGCCGGGAGTGCGGGCTGGGCGGCGGCCTCGGCCGCGGTGCAGGAGTCCAGCAGCAGCCGGACCAGGACCCGTGCCGGTAGCCCGGGGTGGGCAGCGGCGGCCTGCCGGATGTCCCGATTCGGGTCGTCGAGCAGCCTGACCGCCGAGGCAGCCCCGAGCCGCGGGTCGGTGGCGGCCCGGTACCGCACCTCCGGGGCGGCGTCCCGGCTGAACCGCTCGACCAGCCCGGTTGTCGAGGCCGGGTCCTCCAGCGCGAGCCTCCGCATCCGCGGATTCGGGTCGTCGGCGTGGCGCAGCAGGTCGGTGCGGGGGAAGTTGGGGTGGCCGAGCGGTCGGTCGGGACGGGTGAGGCTGCCGGTCCACCACTGCCACACGCTCATCAGCATGTCGGCCGGCGCGTCGTCGCAGGATTCGGCGAGGAAGAGCCGGACCACGCGGTCCTCGTCCCGGGCGAGGCGATCGACCACGTCGGACGGAAGGCGGCGGGCCCGGGCGACGCTCCGCCGGATCTGCGGGTGGCCGGAGGCGGCCAGCCGGCGCATGGCGTCGGGATCCTCGTGCAGTGCCACGACCCAGTCGAGTGCCGACGAACGGGCCGATGGGTCGAACGCGACCACGACGGCGGCGCGTTGTTCCTCGGTGAGGTCGTGGCGCAGGGCCACCCGGTGGCGTACGGCCTCGTCGGGGTCTCGGCCGAGCAGGTCGACCAGGTCAGGGTCCAGTCGAGGGTTGTCGGCGAGGGCGCGGCGCTGGTTCGCGGCGCCGTGGCGGGCCAAGTGCCCGGCGAGGTCGCGGTCCAGTCGGCAGGTCTGCAGTGCGTCGGTGTCCAGGCCGTCCTCGGCGTCGAACACGGCGCGGGTGAGGGGGTGGTCGATGTGGTGCCGGTGCCGCGCGTGGGTGCGGACCCTGCCGTCGGGGTCGGTGAGCAGCACCTCGCGGGCCGGGCCGTCCAGGTGCGGCCAGGCCCGGCGGCAGGCGGCGGCCCGGACCGTCGGGTCGGGGTCGGCCGCTAGGTCGGCGAGCAGGTCGGCGGGAAGCCCGGGCAGCCGGGCGGCCTCGGCGCGGACTCGGGCCTGGGGGTCGGACGCGAGCTGTCGGCAGGTGTCCGGGGGGAGTTCCCTGCCGTAATCCGCCGCCAGCATGGTGACGACCCAACGGGTCCGGGTGGATCCCGCGTCCCGGAGCACCTGGGCCCAGTGTTCGGGGCCCAGGCCGGGTTGGTGTTCGAGGGTGGAGATGCGGATGGCTCGGTCGGGGTGGCCGAGTGCCTTCGCCAGGGCCTTCGCGGGCATCCGGCGGTAGAGGATCCAACTGGTGCGATCCACCAGGTCCTCGTACAGGTCCTCGGGCAGGGCGGGGTTGCGGCCGAGGCCGTCGGTCCACGCCCGGCCCAGCGCCTCGGACGGTCCGGGGCCGTCGACCAGGGACGTCCAGGCGGCGGCGCGCTCCTCGGCCGTCTCGGTGACCTCCCGCGCGGCGGAGGTCTCCTGACGCTCACGGACCCGCTCCACGGCGACCAGCCGGGCGATCGCGTCCTCGGAGGTCACACCGAGCAGGGTCCCGCCGTCCGGCGAGGCCGTCAGGAAGGCGGGCCGCCCGCGGGGAGCGCCCAGGACGCCGGCGAGGTCCCAGTCCTCGGTGAGGCGCACCCTGGTCCAGTGGCGGCAGCAGCAACTGCCGGACGAGCCGGGGAGGTCGATCAGGAACTCGCCGTCCGCGCCGAGGATTCCGTGCTCGATGGCGAACCGGTGCCACCGCGCGTTCAGTGCGACGACGGCGTCGGGACGGTCGAGCCGCACGGTCGTGGCGGGTTCGACCTCGCCGGACAGCACGGGACGCCAGGCGGCCGACGGTGTCAGGGCCTCCGGGGCCGACCGGTCACCGACGGTCTCCAAACCGGCCCGCTTGAGAAGGTCGGGGAGGTCGGGCAGGTCCGGCAGCTCGGCGTTCGCACTCGTCATGGCGGCCATCCTCGCCGATCGACGGCCGGGACCGGTCGACGGGCCACCGGGAAGGTGCGGCCGGGCGGTGCCGTCCCGGCGCCGTCTCAGCTGCCGGAGGCCGTCACGGACCGGGCGAGTTCCAGCATGGCTTCGTTGTCCGCCTTCACCGCCGTCAGCTCCGGCAGGCGCCGCCGGATCAGCTCGTTCTCGTACGCGGTCTCGACGGTGAACCACGTCCCCACCACGTTGGTCCGGGCCTTGCACTCGACGTCGGCGGTGGCCGTGGCGATCTCCTCCGCGGTCGCCCTGGCGGTGGCCGCCCACCGCGGGTCCTTCAGGGCGTCCCCGGGCGTGGCGTAGGAGTGGCCGCGGTCGGCCATGCAGCGTGACCAGTCCTGGAAGGCGGCCTTGACCCGGGGGTCCTTCATCGAGCGCTCGAAGCCCTCGTAGTTGATCCCCACCGCGACGTCGGCGTCCCGGCCGGTCCCGCCGCGCGAGGTCAGTTCCTTCTGCGCGGCCCCGATGCATCCGCCGGGCGGGAGCGGCTTCCCGCGGAGCGTGGAGGCGGACCCCGGGGCGGGTTTGCCGTCCGGCCCGAGGCCGGAGCCGAGCACCGTGGTGAGGTCGGCACTCAGGGAGGGCGCCCCGGCAGGCTTCTTCCCGCGGTCGGGGTCGGGCGAGTGGTAGCCGTTCACCGTGACGTCGGCGATCTCGATCGGGTCGTACCGGTGGGTGGTCTGGGTCTCGGTGGACGCCCCGGCTCCGTCCGGGCGGGTGTAGTCGAGACCGAACCCCCGCACGCACCGGGCGACCAGCACGGTCTGTGCCGCGTCGTACTGCCGGAACTGCTCCCCGCTCAGCAGGTAGGCCTCGATGGGCAGCGTCCGGTCGTCCACCCGGCTCAGCAGGGGGACGTCCCCGATCGCCGGCGGCTCCATCGGGGCGAGGGAGGAGGTGGGCGCGGCCTCGGTGGCGGCGGGGCGGGAGGCGCAGCCGGCGAGGAGGAACAGGGGGACCAGCAGCAGGGCGGGCAGCGAACGGCGGAGGGACGTCATGGCGGGCTCCTCGGGAACCGGCCCGCTGGGTGGTGCGGGCGTTTCGGGGGTGGGGCCGGTCCGGGTGCCGGGCCCCCGCGGAGGGGGCCCGGCACCCGGTCAGGGCGGGGTCAGCGCTCCCAGCTCTGCGAGTGGTTGTTGTTGCGCATGTTGACCGAGCCGCCGTTCCACGGCACCGCGCCCAGGTTCACCCACTGGTCGTGGGGCACGTACTGGTTCGGGCCGGTGTTGCGGATGCTGTACTCGCGGTAGTGGACGCGCAGGTTCCACGAGTGGTCGAGGTTCTGCACGGAGGCGGCGTTGTTCACGACGGCCTGGCCGTTGCCGGCCCCGCCGCCACCGAAGTAGCCGTCGTAGTTGCCGCCCTCGCCCTTGCCGAACTTGGCGCCCTGCAGGTTGGGGCTGTAGTAGACGCACGCGTCGCCGGTGACGCAGCCGCCGCTGCTCGCGAGAGCCGGTCCGGCGGTGCCCAGGAGCACCGTGCCGAGGGTGACCGCGGCCAGCGCGGCGGCCGCCATCTTCTTTGTCATGTCACTGCCTTTCAGTGGGTGGACAAGGAATTACCCGCGCTCCCGCTATCGGGAGCGAGGTCATTGCCTGGTCATGTCCGGGCCGATTTCCGCCCGGCGATTGACGACTCTGCCTCAGGGGTGGGGTCGATCCAAGGGAAACCGGCCTCCTTGAGACGTCTCAACCGTCGCCGACCCGCTGACGTGGGGTTTGAGAATATTTCACGTCCTACTGTGAGACGCCCGGGATTCGGTCGCCAGGGGATTCGGCCCGTTGTTCCCCTGTTTCTTGTTGGACCACACCTGATCCGCTTCGGGGGATATGCCCGCACTGATTAGCCCGCAGTGCGGAAGAATCACGCGGTCCGGGCGGCAGTGGCGGTCCCGGCGCGGGCGCCGGAAATTCCACGGCATATCCGGAGGCTCCACGGAGCGGCTTCCGGAGCGCCTCGGACGGGAGTCCCGTCGCGGCCGTGCCCCGGCGGCCGGCCGGCCCCGGGGTCGTCGCGGCGTCCGCAGGCCCTGCCGTAACGGCTGCGCCGTCCCCGCTGCGCCGGCCCCGCCGCTGCGCCGTTGCGCGGGCTTCGGTGGAAGGGGTGCGGGAAGCCGGTCGGCCGGGCGTGGGGGAGGTCGTCGTGCCGTGACGGCCCTGGAGGGGGGACCCTGCGGCGTGCGCCTCTTGCCGGCCGCGGTTCCGCCGACTTCACGCGGCTTCGTCCCGGTTCGACCTCCATGGCCTCCAGGAAAAGGTTATGGGGCGAAAAGGTCGGCCATGGACATGGCGGCCGGCTCGAATAGATCCGGGTCGGATTCGATCCGTTCTGTCGGACGCCGCCGCGGAAGTGCGCGGGTGCGGGAATCCCGGTGAATCCGGAATAGTGGATTCCGATATCCGGGGATGGCTGCGGGGCGAAGGATCGAAACTCGACCGCGGGCCGGCCGAACGGCCGCGAAAAACCGGAACGAGGTGCTCCGAATTACGGCCGCCCGGTATTCGCCGAGGAATCCCGCGAGCCGCCCGCCCGTGGCAGGCCGCGCGGTCGCCAGAGGGGCGGGGTGCTGAATCGGCCGGGGGGCGAACCGGGCGTCGCATGCGGCGCGCTCGACCGCCGCCGCCCGCGGCGGACAGCGGGCACCGCGGGTCACGCCACCCGTGTCACCGGTCGCCCCGGTCCGACACCGCCTCGGGGTGTCCCCGGGCTGCCCGGGCCCCGCCGTCCACCCCTGTCGGTGTGCCGGGAGAGGATGCCGGGGCCGATGTCGCCGCAGGGAGGAGAGCTGTCGTGGAAGAGACCGAGTCCGTCGACCTGATCCGCCTGGCCGACCGCCCCGGGCTCGGTGGCCAGAGCGTCGGCGTGCGGGTGACGGGCCGGAGTGCTCCGGGCGCTCTCCTGGGTCACGACTGGCTCGACTGGCTCGACTGCGAGATCGTGATCACCACCGAGGTCGTCCACGGCTGCCTCCCGGTGGTGCTGACCCCGGACGACGTCGAGGACTGGGAGAGGAAGCTCGGCGAGCTCGCCGGCGGGCGGAGCGCCTCCTGGCCGGACTCGGGACGCGGTCCGGAGCTGACCGTCCAACCGACACGGAACGGCGGAATGTGGGTGTCGGTCGCCGATCCCGAGTCCTCGGGAGTGGTGGTCAAGCTCCCGCTGGCCCCGGCGGCCGGGTGGGTCGAGGAGCAGCGGGCCCTCCTCGCGCGCGTGTCCGGGGTGTTCCCGCGAGAGACCGTGGAGACGTCGCCCGGAGTGTTCGTGTGGCGCCGGTAGCACCTGGCCCGACCTGGGCGCGGCAGGCGGCCCGGCCCCTGGGCCGTCTGCCGGGCGCCCCGAGACGGCGTCGCCGTCCAGGACGGCCGGCCGCCCAACTGCCACGTGCGGACTTCTGCGCCGGCGCGCTGCTCCGCCAGGCTCGAAGGTGGCACGTGCCGGTCGTCACTCCGGGTCGAGGAACTGCTTCAGGGTGCGCCGCTTGGGCGGCTGGTGGTCGATCACCTCGACCAGCTCGGCCACACCGATCCGGACGTGCAGCGTGCCGGAGTGCGACTCCAGCGCGACCAGCCAGGCGCCCCCGCCGAGCCGGTACACCAGCCTGCGGTGCGGCTTGCGCTCCGACAGCAGGCTCGGCACGTACGACCGCGCCAGGCTTTCCGCCAGTTCGTGAGCGTTCGCCGCGTCGCGGGCCGGGTGCCGGGCGGCCAGGCCCCACCGGTGGTCGTCCTCCCCCCAGGCGTTCTTGGACTCCTCCTCCACGAGCACCTGCCACACGCCGTCGGACACCATGTCCACCACCCCCGGCTCCACTCCTACCCGGCGGCGTACGGGCCACTCCGCCCGCTCGGGAACCGGCGGACGGCGTCGGCGTGGACGGCGCCGGCCGGGAGCGCCTACGCGCGGGGCGGACGGGTGGCGGTGTCGAGGTAGAAGGCGTCGATGGTCTGGACGGCCCGCTCGAACTCCTCCAGGTTGACGGGCTTGGTCACGTAGGCGTTGGCGTGGCTGCTGTACGCGCCGGTGACGTCGTCCGGGGCCGAGGAGGTGGTGAGGACGACGACGGGGATGGTCCGCAGGTCCTCGTCGGCCTTCAGGACCTTCAGCAGGTCCCGGCCGTTCATCCGGGGCATGTTGAGGTCGAGGACGATGAGGTCGGGGCGTACACTGTCGGGCGCGCGCAGGTGCTCCAGTGCGGCGAGCCCGTCGGTGACCTGGATCAGGTTGCGGGTACCCCGCTCGGTGAGGGCCTCCTCGATGAGCATGGCGTCGGCCACGTCGTCCTCGACGAGCAGGACGTCGAAGGGACGGGCGGGAGAGGTCATCATCGGTTGCTCCGCAGGGTTGTCGTTCGAGTGGGGGAAGAGCCCCGGCCACCGGCGGCGGGCGCCTTGGCGGGTCATGCCGCAGGCGGCACCGAGCTGGGGATAGCCGGCGCCCGCGCCGGCGGCGGCGGCGGCCGCCTCTTGCTGGAGCCGTACTGTGGCCTGCTGGAGGTGGTCCAGCAGGTGCAGCAGGCTCAGCGACCGTGCCGGGCCGTCCGTCGCAGGCGGCGAGGGGTCTTCCAGCAGCTGAAGAGCAAGACGCCGCGCAAGGTGGGCGACCGCGGCGTCCGCGACCGCTGCCGTCTCCTGCGGAGAGGTCCGCAGGACGAAGTTCTTGCCAGACATATCCGCACTCTAGGCCCCTGATTGACCCCGCGACAACAAGCGTTGTCGGATGCCCTCTACAGTGAGCGCTGCGCCGCTGGACGCGGCCGCCACACTGGAGGAGCTCAGAGGATGACCGGCTACGACAGGCCGCCGCGGACGCGGAGGTTTTCCACGTGGACGACCAGGCGATGGCTGCGGGTGGGTGCGGCCGTCTCCCTGGTGGTGTTGGGCCTTCTCGGTGTGACCGGAGCGTGGGTGCTGGAGCGGACGGCGTCGATCAGCGAGGACCTCGTGGACGTCAGGTCGCCCGCGGTGACCACGGCGTTCCGGCTGGAGTCGGCCCTGCTCAACCAGGAGACCGGCATCCGGGGGTACGGGCTCACCGGCAACCCCGAGTTCCTCGAACCCTACCGGCAGGGGATCACCGAGCAGGAGACCCACGTCGCACGACTCGCGGACCTGCTCCGGGACGACGACGACGCCCTCGTCGACCTGGCCGAGGTCGAGGGGCTGATCTCGACGTGGCAGGAGAGGATCGCCCGGCCGACCGCGGCCTCGCCCTCCGGGGCGCCGTCACCGCTGGTCGTCGAACGGGCGGCGGAGGGCAAGAGCACGTTCGACGCGGCGAGGTCGGCGCTCCTCAGGCAGCAGGAGCGGCTGCGCGCGGACCGGGTCGAGGCGCGGGACGACCTCACGCGCATCATGGAGCTCAGGAACTGGATCTTCACCGCGATCGCCCTGGTGATCGTGGTCCTCACGGTGCTGATCTTCGAAGGGCTGCGCCGCGGCATCACCACTCCGCTGGAACGGCTCGGCGCCGACGCCCGTGCCGTCGCCGGCGGCGACTTCGACCACCCCATCGCGTCCGTCGGCCCCGCCGACCTGCGCCGGCTGAGCAGTGAGATCGACTCCATGCGCCGGCGCCTGGTCCAGGAGCTCGCGTTCACCGAGGAGGCCCGCCTGCGCCTGGACGCGCAGGCGGCCGAGCTCCAGCGCTCCAACACCGAGCTGGAGCAGTTCGCCTACGTGGCCTCCCACGACCTGCAGGAGCCGCTGCGCAAGGTCTCCAGCTTCACCCAGCTCCTCCAGCGACGGTACGGCGGGCAACTCGACGCGAAGGCGGACCAGTACATCGGGTTCGCGGTCGACGGCGCCAACCGCATGCAGACCCTCATCAACGACCTCCTCGACTTCTCCCGCGTGGGGCGGCTCCACCACGCCCACAAGGAGGTCGACCTGACCGCGACGCTGGAGCAGACCCTGGCCACGCTCAGCGTCGGTATCGAGGAGGCCGGCGCGCTCGTCACCCACGACCCGCTGCCGGCGCTGGTCGCCGACCCCACCCAGATGGGGATGCTCTGGCAGAACCTGATCGGCAACGCCGTCAAGTTCCGCCGACCCGGTCGGGAGCCGAAGATCCACGTCTCGGCCGAGCGGGAGGGGGAGCTGTGGCGGTTCGCGGTGACCGACAACGGCATCGGCATCGCGCCGGAGTTCGCGGAGAAGGTCTTCGTGATCTTCCAGCGGCTGCACACCAAGGACGCCTACAACGGGAGCGGCATCGGCCTGGCGTTGTGCAAGAAGATCGTCGACTTCCACGGCGGCACCATCGCCGTCGACCCCGAGTACCGGGACGGGACCCGGATCACCTTCACCCTCGCCTCCGAGGCCCCCGAGATCGCGGACGGCCCCGAGCTGCTGGAAGCCACCCGCGTCGGCGCGGAGCCGGCACGATGACCGCGGCCGTGGCAGCCGCCCCCGGGGCGGCCTCCGACGAACCGGTCTACCGCATCCTCCTCATCGAGGACGACGAGGGCGACGCCCTGCTCGTGGAGGAACTCCTCCACGACACGGAACTGCGCTTCGAGCTGACCGTCAGCGCCACGCTGGCCGCGGCCCGCACGGTGCTGGCCACCAGCCCCGTCGACTGCATCCTCCTCGACCTGCACCTGCCCGACGCGTCCGGCACCGCCGCGCTCACCGCCGTCCGCGCGCTGGCCCCGCACACGGCCGTGGTCGTCCTGACCGGACTGTCCGAAGCCCGGGCGGGCACCGAGGCGATGGCCGCCGGCGCCCAGGACTACCTCGTCAAGGGCATGGTCGTGGCCGACGTGCTGCGCCGGACGGTGCGCTACGCCGTCTACCGCAGCCAGACCGAACGCGCCAACATCGAGGCCCAGGCCGTCCGCCTGCGGGCGGAGGAGAACGCCCGCCTGGAGCGCGGCCTGCTGCCCCCGCCGATCCTCGACACCTCCCGGGTGACGGTGACCACCCGCTACCTCCCCGGCGTCACGACGGCCCTGCTCGGCGGGGACTTCCTCGACGTCGTGGAGGGCGACGACGGACTGCTGCACGCCGTCGTCGGGGACGTCAGCGGGCACGGGCCCGACGCCGCCGCACTCGGCGTCCTCCTGCGCATCGCCTGGCGCTCCCTCGTCCTCGGCGGACACCGGGGCGGCGACCTGCTCCACCTGATGGAACGCATCCTCGTCGCCGAGCGCGGCGGCCCGTCCATGTTCGCCACCTGCACCCTCCTCACCCTCGACCAGAACGCGGCGACCGCCACCCTCCATCTCGCCGGCCACCACGAACCCCTCCTCACCACGGCGGAGGGCACCCGGGAGCTGACCGCCACCCACGGCATCGCCCTGGGCCTCCTGCCGGGGCTGCGCGACTGGCCCTCCACGGTCGTCCCGCTCCCGGCCAACGCGGCCCTGACCCTCTACACCGACGGCCTGACCGAGGGCCACAACGGCACGATGGGCGAGCGCCTCGGCGTCGAGGGGCTGCTCACCCTGATCGGAAAGCTGCCGCCGACCGATCCGGCCGCCCACGTGGACCTCGTCATCCAGGAGACCCACGCCCTGAACGCCGGCCGTCACACCGACGACCTCGCCGTTCTGCGCCTCGACTGGGACAACCGGTAGCCGACGGTCCGGCGGGCAGCCCCCGCCGGACCTCCGGCAGAGCGTTCACCGTCAGGTGATTGCAACGAACGCGCAGGGGACGTTGCATTCGATCCAGAGTCCATTGCAATGAAAATATTGCTATGAGCTGTATAGATGGCACTTCTGCGCAACTATCATGTTGCTTGAATACTGAAGGCAACGTAGCGTTTCCTTCATCGGAAACCGCGCGGGCGGTTCGTGGGGTGGCCATCGACGGGGGCGGATCATGGAGACAGCGCAGAGCCGGAAGCAGACCGAGCCCGGAGCCTTCACCGCCTTCGCCCGCTTCGTGCTCTGCGGCGGCGGGGTGGGGCTCGCCTCCAGCTTCGCCGTGACGGCCCTTGCCTCCTGGACGCCCTGGATCCTGGCCAACGCCCTGATCACCGTGGTCTCCACGCTCCTCGCCACCGAACTGCACGCCCGCTTCACCTTCGGCGCGGGCGGGCGCGCGACCCGGCGCCAGCACGCGCAGTCGGCCGGGTCTGCGGCGGCCGCGTACGCGGTGACCTGCGCCGCGATGCTCGCCCTGCAGCAACTGGCGGCCGAGCCCGGAGCGATGCTCGAACAGGCCGTCTACCTGTCGGCCTCCGCACTCGCCGGTGTCGCGCGGTTCGCGGTGCTGCGCCTGGTGGTCTTCGCGCGGAACCGCTCGCAGGCGGCCCCCGCCCCCATCGCCCGTCCGGTGTACGCGACCGTGGCCCGCTCCTCGGCCCCGGCCGGCCCCGCAGGACTCTGCCGCGCCGCCTGAACGTCCGGGCCGGGCCGCCTCCTGGCCCTGCTCCTCGGCCCGGCCCCGGGGCCGCGCTACGTACCGCTACTGCAGACGATGTCCCGCGCGGGAAGGGCGCCGTCCAGCAGGTAGGCGTCGACCGTCCGCCTGACGCAGTCGTCCGGGTGGCTGAGGTAGACCGTGTGGGCCCGGACGGGCACCGTCACGAGCCTCGACCCGCGCATCGCCCGGTGCATCCGCAGCCCCGACCCGTACGTCGTCCGGGTGTCCCCGGTCGCCTGCACCTGAAGTGCGGGCACCGGGTTGTCGATGACGGTCAGCCGCTCGTGCGGTTCCTCCTCCCAGAACGCGCAGGGGAGCGGTGCGTGGGTGAGCGGCCCGAAGACCGGTTGGGAGGCCCGGCTCCGTTCCACCTCCCGCCAGTAGTACTCGGGGTCGTGGGGCATGGCGGCGTCGGCGCAGTACACCCCCAGCTGGGCCGCGTAGTCGGCGGCCCGTGGCATCCCCGCGGAATCGAAGATCACGGCCAGGGAACCCTGCAGCACGGGCGGCACGGTGACGGGCTTCCCGTCGGCCGCGTCCAGCAGGACCCGCAGCATGCCGGCGAACTCCGGGTTGAGGTTGTCGTCCCCGACGGAGATGAGGAGGAGCAGCGGGAGCTCGTGATCGGTGATCCGGTAGCCGCCGACCCGGACCGGTTGCTCCGCGGCCCGCCGGATCAGTTCCTCGACGCCCGCCCGCACCGCCGCGGGCGTGGTGCCGAGCCCGTACTCGCAGTCCCGGGGCGCGGCCCAGGCCGCGAAGTCGTCGAGCGCCTCCTCGTTGGCGAGGCCGCCGCGCTGCACCGTCCGCAGCGGGTACTCGGCGGGGTCGGGCGCACTGTCCAGGACCAGCCGGTCCACCCGGTGGGGGAACATCTGCGCGTAGGTGGATCCCAGGACCGTCCCGTACGACTGCCCGAACCACGACGTCCGCGCCTCGCCGAGGACACTGCGGACGATGTCCACGTCCCGGGCGACATTGCGGGTCGAGAGGTGCGGCAGCACCTCGGGGTGCTCGTCCCAGCACCTGCGGGCGTCCTCCTTGGAGAGTCGCACGCTCTCGTCGAACCCCGCCCGGTCCGCACCGGGGGCGTGGAGCCAGGTGCCCCGGCGCAGCCCGCAGTCCAGGGGGGTGCTCTCGCCGAGCCCCCGGGTGTCCATGCCGATGACGTCGTACGCCGCCGCCAGGCCCGGGCCCATCACCTTCAGCAGGTCGCCGGGCATGCCCAGTCCGCGGACCCCGGGGCCGCCCGGGTTGGTCTGGAGGATGCCACGCCGTCTCGAAGGGTCGGTCGACGCGATGCGCGAGACGGCGATCTCGATGGTGCGCCCGTCCGGCTCGCCGTAGTCGAGGGGGACGGTGAGGCGCGCGCACCGCGTACCGCTCGCGGTGAGCGCGGCGTCCCGGCAGGCCGTCCAGTCGACCGGTTGGTGGCGGTACCGGTCCAGACCGTGTCCTTTGGCCGCCGGGCCCCCCGACGCGGTCGAGGTGGCCGGCACCGCCGGGGCCGGGGCCGCCGGCGCCGCAGGCGGGGAGGTCGTGGCGACGGCGGCGACCGACAGGACGAACGTGCCGAGTGCAGTGGCTTTGCTCACGGCTCGCCAACGTACGGGCCCGACACCGGGCCGGGCGCGTACGTCGTGGCGTGTCGCCGGGCCGGGCCGCCGAGCACTCCGAACAGCGCAGCCACGTGACCGCGGATCAGGCGCCGGCCCGCCCCGGAAGGTGGGTCCGACGGACCGTCGACCCTCGCGAAACCCCAGGTCGGAGGGGACTGTCAGTGCCCCGTCCTAGGGTGGGAACAACGTTGGAGGGGGCGCCGGAAAGGCGTCGAAGAAGCGTGGGAAGAGGGGCAGTACCTTGTCTGCGAACCGGATCAAGCACAAGGTCAACCACGTCTCGCTGGTGGTCGACAACTCCGGCTCGATGCGCCAGCACGAGGCACAGCTCGTGCGCGTGGTGGACGAGTTCGTGAAGGGCCTTCAGGAGGAGTCCGACCGGCTCGGTCACAAGACCCGCATCAGCCTCTACGCCTTCGATCACGAGGTGCAGAACCTGGTCTGGGACATGGACGTCAAGCACCTGCCGTCCCTGCGGGGCCTCTACGAGGTCAACAACGGTGCGACGGCGCTGATCGAGGCGGCCGTGAAGTCCGTCGACGACCTGAAGAACATCTGGGAGGGGTACGGGGAGCACTCCTTCCTCCAGGTGGTCGTCACCGACGGCGAGGAGAACGCCTCGGGCTTCTCGGAGTCCGGCCGGATGCACACCCGCCTGGGCGGCAGCCGGGGCAAGGCCGTCCTGAGCACGTGGATGGACCGCATCCGAAGTGCCATGGACGACCTTCCCGACCACTGGACCTCGGCGATCCTCGTCCCGAACTCCCTGGCCAAGCGCACCGCCCAGGAGTACGGCTTCCCGGCGGGCAACATCGCGATCTGGGACGCCGACTCCAGCAAGGGCGTCGAGGAGGCCATCGGCACCGTCAAGAAGGCTGCCACGGACTTCCTGCGGGGCCGCGAGCAGGGGGTGCGCGGCACCAGGAACCTGTTCTCCATGGGCCAGGACCTGAGCACGGCCGAGGTGAAGGCCAGCCTCGACGCCCTGGACACCGGCAAGTACGTCCTGATCCCGGTCGACGAGCAGTCGCCGATCCGCGACTTCGTCACCGGCTCCGGACACCCGTACACCACCGGGTGCGCCTTCTACGAGCTGTCCAAGCGCGAGAAGATCCAGGGCACCAAGCAGCTCGCCGTGGCGGAGAAGGACCCGGCCACCGGCCAGATGACGGGCAGGGTGTTCTCGGGCCCGGCGGCCCGCCGGCTCCTCGGCCTGCCGAAGTCGGAGGCGACGGTGAAGCCGGGCGACAACCCCGAGTACACCGTGTTCGTCCAATCGACTTCCGTCAACAGGAAGTTGGTGTCGGGCACCAACGTGCTCGTCATCCTCTAACCGGGGACGGCGTCCGGGCGCGGGCCCGGCAGACAGCGTCCCCGAGTCCGTCGGCCGGGGTGGCGGCGGAGGCGGTTGGGCAGTCCCACGTGCCGCCGGTCGGGCCCGCTGACGGGTGGCGACGCGGCTCCTGTCGGCCGACGGCCGCCGCCGTGGCCGGGCTGCGCACCTATATCGGTTCGGTCCGGGTCCGTGGCATGTCACACTGGCGATCATGAACACCCCCGACCGGCTCCCGCTGTGGCAGCCCTTCTCCGAGCCCGCCACCACCGCCCCCGTCCCGGCCCCGGCCGGGGCCCGGCCGTTCGCCGTCGAGCTGGCGCCGTTCCTGGAGCCCTACCTCGACGACTTCGAGCCCGCGGCGGGCCCCGCGGCCGGCTGACCGGGCGTTCGGCCGCCCGGGCCGCCGTGCCCGGACGGCCGAAGGGCCCCGATCGCTACGTCACCAGCGGGCCGCCTTGGCGTGGAAGGTCAGCCCCGGCCAGGCCTCGACGGGCTCGGCCGAGTACACGATCTGGCCCGCACACAGGCGCCGCTCGGCGAGACCCTGGACGATCTTCGGGATCGCCGCGAGCGTCGTCGGCAGGCCGTCGTGGAGCAGGACGATGCCGCCCGGCTTCACGGTGAGGGCGTTCGCCACGACGGTCTCGGTGGGGATGCCGCTCCAGTCGACGGTGTCGGTCGTCCAGATCACCTCCGTCATCCCGAGCCTGGACGCGTCCTGCCTGGTCCGCGCGTCGGTGCTGCCGAACGGCGGCCGGAAGAGCGTCGGTGCCCGGCCCGTCTGCGACCGGATCACGCGGCTGGTGTCCTGCAGCTCGGCGAACGCGGTGGGCGCGTCGAGCTCGACCAGGTTGGCGTGGGTGTACGAGTGGTTGCCGATCCGGTGGCCCGCCGCGGCGATCCGCGGGGTCCCGTCCGGGCGCGTCTGGGCCAGGCCGCCGGTCACGAAGAACGTGGTCCTGGTGTTCCCGGCGTCGCGCAGCGCCTTCAGGTACGCGGGTGTACTCGCCGTCGGACCGTCGTCGAACGTGAGTGCCACGTAGCCCCCGGAGCAGCGCCTCCCCGCGTCGTCGTGCCCTGTCCGCGCGGTCTGTGCGGCCTGCGCGGTCGCCGGTGCCGTGGCGAACGCCATCAGTGCGGCCAGGGTGACGCCGAGCCGGATCCGGGACCTCCCGCGTGTCGTCCTGCTGTCCTTCGTCCGGGCCTTTGCCGCTCCTGCTGCTCTCGCCGCTCTCGCTGTGAGCTTCACTTCGGGTGTCCTCTCGATCGCCGGGTCGCCGAATCGCCACGGCCGGTCGGGGAGGTCCGTGCGAGGCCGAAAGCTCCGCGCACGGTCGTGCGGGCTTCGGTCGGACACCATTGAACGCGAGCGGAGCGGCTCCGCGATACGGCAAACACGGATTCCGTTCCCGGACCGGACCCCTTGGTGACATATCGTCAAATCACGGTCACGAAAACGTCGGTGGGGGATCGTCGGGTCGTTCCGGGTCTGCCCCTCGACCCGGTCCGGCGGTCCGCAGGCGTCCGTGGGCCCGCCTCAGGGGGAGCCCGTCAGGTAGCCGCGGAGCTGTTCGACCCGCAGGGTGTCGTAGCCGAAGGCGATGCGGTGGCGGGCGCCGGTGAGCAGGGCCGAGCCGGACGTGAGGGTGGCCGAGGTGGTGGGTTCGTGGGTCCAGCCGTCGAGTGCGAGGTCTCTGACACCCGTGAGGACGAGGAAGAACTCGACGGCGGTGTGCCCTCGTTCCCGCCAGGTGTCGGCGGCGCCGGCCGGCAGGCCGGGGGCGGTGAAGCCGAGGGTGACGGAGTTCTCCCGCTCGTCGAGGTGGACGGCGAAGAGGTCGTAGTCGGTCAGCGGCGGGGCCGGGACACCCAGGACGTCACGGACGGGTGCGGGGTCGGCCAGCAGGGCGGTCCAGTCGGCGGTCCGATCGGCGGTCCGGTCAGCGGTCCGATCGGCGGCTCGGTCAGGGGTGGTCATAGAAGGGCTTCCGGGTGGTGGGGGGCAGGGCGGAGTGCAACATCCGGTCGACGGGGCTCGCGAACCACCGCCGGGCCGTGTACGGGTCGCCGTCGGCGGAGCGGTAGGCGCTCACATGGCTGACCTGGAGGGAGTCGTGCGCGCTGAAGGCGACGTCGACGTCCGGTCCGCGGGCCGAGACGGACAGGCGCCCGTCGGGCAGCAGTACGTGCTCGACGTCGACCGGGCCGCCGCCCGGCAGGCCCCGCAGGCGCAGGTCCTCCTCCCGCAGGAGGTAGTGGATCTGGCACTCGACGCGGTCGCAGCCGGCCTCGGCCCACTCGGGGTCCGGACGGTCCGCGAACCGGGGCAGGTCGAGCCGGAGCTTGAGGACGGGGCCGAACCGGCTGAGGTGGACCGAGCGCAGGGCCGCCTCCCGGAGCGGGGGGACGGCCGTGTAGTACCGCGTCAGCAGCTCCGGGTTGACCAGCAGTCCGTCCCAGCGCGGGGTGGTCACGGCGGTGCTCCTCTGTCGCGGGGCGGCGGGCCTGCGGGTCGGCCCGGCTCAGGATCGTAGTGGGAACGCGGCCCGCGTCCGGGCGCGCTCGTGCGGGCGGACGCGGACGGATTCGGCGGGCCTCGCCGCACGGGGCAGATCGCCGGCGTGCGCAGGGGAAGTCGGTTCGTGGCGTGACAGTCCACGGGTACCGGGTGCGGGGGTGCCGTTCCCGGCGGTTACGATTTGCACCTGCCGTACGTGCGTTCACCTGCACCGTTTCCGCGGTGGCTCCCCGAAGAGGACACCCCGCGCGCGGCGTCGCCGTCCCTCGTCGGGGCCGGCCGCGGCGGTTCGAGCGCCCGGCGCCCGCCCCCTCCGATTCACAAGGTTCACCATGCCGACCCAAGCCATCGTCGCTCTCGTCTTCTCCGCCGTCGTGGTCTGCGCGCTCAAGATCGCCACCTGGATCGTCAAGCGCCGGTCCGCCCGCGACGACGTCGAGATCGACGCCTGGCGCGAGAGGGTGGTCGCCGAGTACGGCATGCTGCCCGAGGAGCGCCAGAACACCGAGCGGGCCTGCGCCGCCCCCGAACTCGATGCCGTCCGGGAGCTCGCCGCCGCCGGGGACTGGCACGCCTGCGCCGGACACCTGGCCGCCGCCGGCCGGGACTGGGAGCTGCGGGACCGGCTCGTCGAGGAGCTGGCGGACGCCGCGGCCGAGGACGACGGCTGGCTGAAGGCCTGGCGTGCCGAGCGGCCCGGGGACCCGGACGCCGCTACCGTGCACGCCGCCGGGCTGGTGAAGCTCGCGTGGAATCTGCGTGGCGCGGCCTTCGCCGAGCACACCAGCGAGGAACAGGCCGAGGGCTTCCACCGGGTGCTCGACGAGGCCCGCGAGGCCTGCGCGCGGGCGCAGCGACTCGCCCCCGAGGACCCGACGCCGTGGGTCACCGAGCTGTGGATCGCGCTCGGCCTCGACTACCCGCAGGAGGAGTTCGACCGGGTCTGGAGCGGTCTGACCGCGCGCGACCCCTTCAACTACCCGGGCCACTACGCGGCGGTCCAGTACCAGTGCGCCAAGTGGCACGGCTCCGCGAAGCAGGCCGACGCGTTCGCCGACCGCGCGGCCACGGCCGCCCCGGAGAGCAGCCTGCTGGCCGGGATGCGGCTGATCGCGCTGCACGAGCACGAGCCGGACGGCGCGGAGGAGACCTACTGGTCCACCCCGTACGCGCAGGCTGCCGTCGATGCCGCCCGCCGGGCCGTGGACGCGGCACCCGCCGGTCACCCCCGCGCCGCCGAGATCCGGCACCTGCTCGCCTGGTGCTACGTCATGACGGAGCGGCCGGTCGAGGCGATGGCGCAGTTCCAGCTGGTCGACGGCTACGTGAACGCCCTGCCCTGGCGCTACGCGGAGGACTCTGCGGGGTACTTCTGCTACACCCGGGCCGCCACCGCCTTCGCCGCCGAGAGGCAGCTCGCCGCCTGACCCCGGCCGCCCCGGGCCGCCCCACCGGCCAGGCCAGGCCAGGCCAGGCCAGGCGAGGCCAGGCCCGGCCCGCGGCCCGGCCCGTGACGGCCGCTGCGGGCGGCGACTCCGACGGTATACGTCTGTTGACGTATCTTCCGCCGGGATCACCTGTGGCTGTTGACCGGCGCCCCTCCCGGCGATTGGCTCGCCTGGAGCCCGCCGCCGGGAGGGAGCCCGGCCGGGTGATCCCAGGGGAAGGACAGATCTCATGGCCCATCGCATCCGTACCGTCCGCAACCGGTGGCTGGCCGGTGGCGGCAGCGTCCTCGTCGCCGCCGCCGTCCTCGCCGCGACCGCGGCCCCCGCCCAGGCCCGCCCGGCACTGCGCGGCACCGTCCAGATCAGTGTCGGGGTGAACGGCACGGTGCCGGACAGCCAGTCATGGAGCCAGGCGATCAGCGCCGACGGCCGGTACGCCCTGTTCACCTCGTGGGCCACGAACCTGGTGTCCCAGCCGGCGAAGAGCGGACGCGACGCCTACGTCCGCGACCTGAGGACGGGCCGCACCGAGCGCGTCAACCTGTCCGACGACGACAACGCGCTGGACGGCTTCACCGACTACGTCGCGATCAACGCCGACGGCCGTTACGTCGCCTTCGACAGCGAGGCCGAGAACGTGGTGCCCGGCGTCCAGGTCCAGGGGCGCACCGAGGTGTACGTCCGCGACCGGAGGACCGGGCGCACCGAGCTGGTCAGCGGTGGGCTCACCAGCACCGACACCGACCGGTTCCACGCCTCGTACGCGCCCTCGCTCAGCGCGAACGGCCGGTACGTGGCCTTCGTCTCCAGTCGGACCGACCTCGTCCCTGACCTGCAAGGTGGTGACCCGTCACTGGCCAGGCCCTACACCTGGGACTACAACATCTACGTCACCGACCGCTGGACGGGGAAGACCCGTCTGGTGACCCGCGGGGTGGACGGCAAGCCGGGCGACGGCATGTCGCTCAACCCGACGATCAGCGCGGACGGCCGCACCATCGGCTTCACCTCCCTCGCGGGCAACCTGGTGCCTGCCGAGGAGACCCCTGCCGTCGCCGCCGCGGCTGTCGGGGGCCGCGCTCCCGCCGACGTGGAGCTGGCCCCGGGCCTCGCCGCAGCCACGCCCCGCAGCGCGGGAACGAGCCTCGCCCGGCCGACGACCGGCGTCTACTACACGTACGACGTGAAGTCCGGCCGCATCTCCGCCGCGAGCCTCGACCTCGACGGCAACCTCGGCTACGCGAGCTTCGGTGCGACGATCAGCCCCGACGGGCGGCGTGCGATCTACGCGCTGCCCGAGCCGGGCGGGTCGACCAACGGCCACCGGTTCCACACCGTGCTGTACGTCCGGGACCTCAGGAAGGGCACCGTGACGAAGGTCAGCGGGGGGCTGCCCGGCACCGCGTCGGTCGGCTCGTCCGACCACGGCCGGATCACCGCCGACAACCGCTGGCTCTACTTCACCTCCGCCGCCGACAACCTGGTGGCAGGGCCGCAGCACGCGGGCTGGGACGTCTACCGCCACGACCTGCGCACCGGCCGTACCGAGCGGATCGCCACCGCGCCGGACGGCTCGCTCGGCAACGGTTCCTCGATCGACCCGGTCGTGGACGCCGACGGTGACACGGTGGTGTTCGGCTCGACCAGCGGCAACCTGGTCGCCGGCACCGGCGGCCCGGCGGGCACCGACAACCAGGTCTTCGCCCGCTCCGCCGGGCACCACCGCGACGGCGACGACCGGGGCCAGGACGGCGACGACTGACCGCGTTCCGCTGTCCGCACCGCCGACCGATCGACCGCGCGGGCGGGAGTGCCGGGTGGAAGGACCGTGCGGTGGGGGCGAGCCGATTCACCCCCGCCGCAGGACAGCTGTGGGCTCGTGAGCCCGTGAGCGCGGTCCGCGGGGCGTGGGGCGTGGACCCCGCACGTCCACGGGGGGCCCGCGCCGCCGCACCGCCGTGCCGCGTGCCTTCAGAGGTAGGCGGGGCGGCGGGGCGGAAGACTGCCAGGCCGTGGGTCCCGCCCGGCTCCGCCGCCGCCGACCGTGACTGTCGGCGGTGACGGTGCGGCACCCTGGTGAAGCCGGGGGCGCGAATGTAGTGTCCACGTCATGACGACCGCCCGGCGCCGTGCCGCCCTCGCCGCGACCCTCATCGGCGCACTCGCCGCCACGATCATTCCCGCCGCCACCGCCACCGCCGGTACCGCGCAGCAGGCCCGCCCCCACTGCCGGACCGTCGACTCCGCGCAGCCGGACCGGGAACAGGCACGTACGGCGGACCCGCGGACCGCTGCCCTGACCGAACGCGGGGGCTTCGGCGACTTCGTCCGCCGGTTCCCCGCAGCGCTCTGCACCGCGCGCACCGCCGAGCAGGCCGGCCGGCTGGTCGACGCCTGGGGCGAGGCGCTGTGGCGGGCCGGCGTCGACCGTGCCCAGGGGCGTCGTCCCGGCGGCGACCTGCCGACCGTCGACGACCGGCCGCTGTACTGGACCAGGGTCGCCATGACCCTGCAACTCGGCCGCTGGAAACCGGACTTCGCCGTCGACGCCGCCGTCCTGCGGCAGCGCTTCGAGGACGCTTCGCGCGGACTCGCCGACAGCGGGTTCGGCGGCCGTCCGGGCGTGCGCCGGATCTTCGTCAGCGGGTTCGACCCGTTCGGTCTGGACGCCGAGCTGCGCCGCGCCAATCCGTCGGGCTCGGCGGCCCTGCAACTGGACGGACGGCGGATCGTCCTGGCCGACGGCACCCCCGCGGAGATCCAGACGGTGCTGTTCCCTGTCCGCTACGGCGACTTCGACCGCGGCATCGTCGAGCGCGCCTTCGCCCCGCGGCTCGCCCCCGGCCACCGGTCCGCGGACCTCATCACCACCGTCAGCCAGGGCTACCCCGGACTGTTCACCCTGGAGGCCTGGGCCGGCCGGTCCCGCTCCGCGGACCCGTACCCCGACAATGCGGGCGCGCTGTCCGGTGGCACCCGAGAGCACCCCGTCACCGCCCCCGGCCTCGGTCCCGGCGCGGAGTTCATCGCCACCAGCCTGCCCACCGGGCCGATGACCGCCGTCCAGCAGCCGTACCCGCTCAAGGTGAACACCACCGTCACCGAGATCCCCGCCGGGGCGAGCGGCCCGGTCGACCGGACGGACGGCCCGACCCCCGGTTCGCGCGCGGTCGCCGGTGGTGGCGGGGGCTACCTCTCCAACGAGGTGGCCTACCGCACCAACCGGCTACGGCTGGAGCTCGCCCCGCAGCTGCCCGGCGGCCACCTGCACACCCCCGTGCTCACCGGTCTCCCGGAGCAGACGGAGCAGCTCACCGGGCCGGTGTTCGAGCAGAACGAGGCCGCGATCACCGCCGAGATCCTCGACATCCTGCGGCACACCGTCGGCTGACGGCCCGGGTCTTCCCGGTCGCCCCGTCGGCCGCCCTGTCAGCTGCGCCCGGCAGCCGACAGGGCGTGTCGGCGCGGCCCTCGCCCGAGTACGGCTCTGGCCGTCCGCCGTCCGCCGTCCGCCGTCCGCCGCCCTGGCCGACGTCGCCGCCGGCCTCGGCCCCGCCCGGGGCGCCCGCGCCTACGTGTCTGCCACGTCGGAGTGGGCAGCCTGTACGGCTTGCTCGGGGTCGCTCACCCGGTGAGGGGCACGCACTCGGCAAGCAGGGCGACCACGTCGCGCCAGGCCCGCTGCGCGTGCTGCGGGTGGTGGCCGACGCCGGGGACCACGTCCTGGTCGACCGGCGGGTGGTGGAAGGCGTGCAGTGCCCCGCCGTAGACGACGAGGCGCCAGTCGACGCCGGCGGCCTGCATCTCGGCGGTGAAGGCGTCCCGTTGTGCGGGCGGCATGATCGGGTCCTCCGACCCGACCCCGACCCACACGGGGCAGCGGATGCGCGAGGCTTCGCCCGGTCGGCCCGTGGTGAGCGCGTTGACGGTCCCGATGGCGCGCAGGTCGACGCCGTCGCGCCCGAGTTCGAGCACGATCGCGCCTCCGGTGCCGTAGCCGATGGCGGCGATCCGGTCGGGGTCGGTCCGCGGCTCGGCGCGCAGTACGTCGAGCGCCGCGTGGCCGATGTCCCGCATCCGGTCAGGGTCCGCGAGCAGGGGGGTCGTGTGGGCCAGCATCTCCTGGGGGTCGGTGAACCAGCGCCCGCCGTTGATGTCGAAGGCCAGCGCCACGTAGCCCAGTTCGGCGAGGGCGTCGGCCCGGCGGCGCTGGAAGTCGTTCAGACCCGGCCCCTCGGGCCCTATCAGGACCGCAGGTCTGCGGTCGACACCGGCAGGGAGCGCGAGGTGCCCGATCATCGTCAGGCCGTCGGCCGGATACTCGACCGTGCGTGTCGTCACCGTCGTCATGCGACCGGACTGTAGTCGCGGTCGCGCCCGGTCGGGCCGGACTTCGCCGTCGGCGGAACGTACGGCTGCGGACCGCCGATCCCCGACCGGACACCGCCGCTTGCCGCCCGCCGCCCGTCACTCGGCGGCCTGACCGGGGGACAGGGGGGACGCTGACACCGATCTCCCGGTCGGGCCTTCCGACGCGGGAAACTCGTGGGTTTGCCCGGCGGGATCGGGGTGAGAAGAGCCCCGGGTGAGCGGAACGTGGTCCGGTCGGTGAGTCTCCCCCCACTCACCGCCCGGACCGCGCCCGGCCCGTACGTGGGCCGGGCGCGGCCCACATCGCCGGGTGGCCGTGGCGCAGCCGGTCCCGGCGATGTACACCGGTCGTCGAGTTCGAGCCCGGCGGCCCGATGCGCTTTGCCGGTTCCCAAGCGCCCCAGGATCACTGGCGCAAGCTCACGCGCACGCGCCAGAAGTGCTCCCGCCCGCCTCGTCCAGGCCCGCATGCTGCGCGGCCCCGAGCAACTGGCTGTACGCCCGCGAAGCCGGTCCGTCGCCGCCGCGAGGACGCCGGCCCTCACAGCGGGGTGAGGATGTCCTGGTGCGCCCCGTCGAGGACGAGGCCGTTGTCCCACCGGACCCGGACCGTCGCCCGCGCCCCCGGCTCCTGGTGGGCGGCCCAGGTCGGCTCCAGCGCGGCGATCTCGGCCTCCAGCCGCGTTCGGCTCGCCGCCGGCATGGTGTGCCCGTAGTCCTCCAGGAGCGCCTTGAGCCGCTCGTACTCGCGGGCGTCCTCGCTCTGCGGGAGTTCCCCGTCCACCCCCTCGACCGTGCCCTCGATCCCGGCTCCCAGGGACAGGAACCCGACGACGGTCCCGGGCTCCCCGGCGGTTGCCTCGCCGATCCCGAGATCCTCCGTCAGCCGGACACGCCGGCCTTCCTCCAGGGTCATGCGTCCTCCGCCTCTCAGCCGATCGGTGCCGTCTGCCACTGTCCGCCGGGCGCGCAGGGGAGCCGGCTTCACGGGCCGCAGCCCTGCTCGGGCAGGCCCGCACAGCGAGCATAGGCGCCGCCGGGCCAGACGCCCGCCCGGCCTGATCGAGAACCGGAGGCGGTTTGTCCCAGCCGGATCCGACCGCCGGCTCGGAAGGCGTCGGCCTCGAAGGGCGGTGCGCTCTCGCAGAAGGCGAGTGCTGTCGGACAATCCTTGTCGCCCCTATCGCTGCGAACTTCTACAAGGTGGCGTAGGTCTGGTACTTGCGTTGCAGTGATGAGGCTGCGGCGCCGGCCACGTCGGCCCGGGGGCCCGCCGCGCATTCCTGGAGAAAGTCACCGACCCGAGGGCCCGTCCAGCCCGCTGCGGCGGCAGCGGCCCAGAACCGGAGGCCGTCGTACGGGTCCATTGGGCCGAGGAAGTCGAGGACGTAGTCGATCGTGGCGGCGTCCGGGGAGAGCCGCTGCATGGCGACGGCGCGCAGAGCCCCGTCGGCGAGCAGCGGGGTGCCGCTGTCGAGACACCACCGCAGGGAGTCGGAGGTGTCTTCGGAACTGCTGAGCCGGACGATGGCGTCGCCGAGCGCGACGTACACCGCGGTGGCCTTGAAAGGGCGCTGCGCGAGTTCCCGGAGCAGGCCGAGGGCGGGTCGGTGACCGCACATCCCGAGAGCCATGACGATCTGGTACTGGGTCTCCCATGTGCGGACGTCGCGGACCTCCCGCTGTAGGGCCTCCAACAGCGAGGGACCCGCCGTTGGGTCGGCAAGCCGACGCAGCCGTGTCGCGGCGGAACGCCGTTTGGGGGAGAGCCGGTGGCCGAGCTGCGCCACGGCTTCATCGAGCGTCAGTGCCATTTCGACCCTTTGTCCTGAGTGGTTACGTTCTGGCGACACGATAGGTCTTCGCACTGACACGGTGATTCGTGGCATCGAATCCCGATTGCCTTGACCTGACCGATTCCTCCGGTGCACGGGAGACGTGAACTCCGGGGCTCGCAAGGCGTTGGCCGCCCGCCTCGCGGGCGGTGTCCAGGTGCGGACGTGCGCGGATAGTTGGTACTGGTGCCCGTCCGCATCCCGTATGAGGAGGTCTTACAGATACCTCCACGGGGGTACGGATTCGGGAAACTCCTCTGGGAGACTTCTGAGTTCCCGGAGGAGATTCCCCGGAGTGAATGAAGAGGCGGACCCTTGAAGAAGAAGGTACGTTTAATCGCGCTTCTATTCGCCGTCGTTGCCGGAATGTTCGGCTTCGCTGCGCCGGTGCACGCTACGCCGACCGACCACTACGTGGACCTCGAAGTGGGATCCGCTCCGGGTTACTACGACGGAGTGAGCGGCTGTAACACCTGGGTCACCTACGGAGCCCCTTCGCGCGTGCTCCTGTGCGGAAGTCAGGTCACCACCGTGACATGGGCCGACGGTCGGAAGGAGGTCAGCGGTCTGGGCACCGACCACGCGATCTGGTCCTCGCGGCAGACCACCCCGGGAGGATCATGGGCCCCCTGGGCGAGCCTCGGCGGGGAGAACCTGAAGTACGGGGTGGCCTGGCCCAACCCGTCCACCATCGGTGCCTGGGGCGCTGACAACAGTATCTGGGGTCGCACCTTCGACAACGGCTGGGGTCCCTGGCACATCTGCTGATCCCGGACGGCTGCGCACCGGATCCACGTCCGGGGCGGTTGCGGCACACGAGGCCGGAACCGCCCCGGACAGGTCCGTGAAGTCCGAGGCCGCGGGATTGCCCCGTCACATGATCGGGTGTTCACCGGGGCCCGGGGCGGCGAAGAGGCACCCGAAGGGGGCGGGCCGGCCGACGGGGGCGGGTCCGAGCCGTGCCGAGTGTGACCCGGGCGGGTGCACGGTCGTTGTCACCGGGCCGGTCCCGTCACCTTCCCCCGGCAGGGTCGCACGCTGCCCGGGGTCGGCCCGCCGTGGGACGGCCACCCGCCTATCCCTGGAGCGAACAAGCCGTGAACGAGCAGACAAGCGGACCCGGTCGGTCGGCCGGCGTACTGGTGACGGGCGCGACCAGCGGGATCGGCCTGGCCACAGCGCTGCTCCTGGCCAGCCAGGGCCACCGCGTGATCGGGACGGCCCGCTCCCGGGACAAGGCCGACGCGCTCGTCCGCACCGCCCGCGACCGAGGTCTGACGCTGCATGCGGTGGTCATGGACCTCACCGATCCGGCCTCCTGCCACGAGGCCGTCGCGCAGGCGGCCGACCTGACCGACGGCGGCCCCCACGCGCTGGTCGCCAACGCGGGCATCCCGCTGACGGGTGCGATCACCGACCCCCCGGAGGACCGGATCCGCGAGATCATGGAGGTCAACGTCGTCGGCACGCTGCGCATGTGCGCGCTGGTGCTGCCCGCGATGCGCCGACGGGGCCGGGGGCGGATCGTGACCGTCTCCTCCGCCTCCGCGCGGATCCCGGCGCCGATGAACGGCTGGTACACCGCCAGCAAGCACGCGCTCAGTGCGGCGACGCACAGCCTGCGCATGGAGACCCGCCGCCACGGCGTGCAGGTGGTCCTGATCGAGCCCGGCACCGTCGCGACCCCGTTCTGGGACCGCGCCCGGGAGGATCTGTCCTCCCTCACCACCATCCAGACCGACGCCGGTGTCCACGACCGTACCGCGAGCCTCCTGGCCCGCATCCAGCGCTCGGCCGGCGGGCCGCAACCGGTGGCCCGCGTCATCGCCAGGGCCCTCAGCGTCCCGCGCCCACGGCGCAGGTACACCGTCGGCCTCGACGCCCACCTGGGCACCGCCCTGCAGTACGCGGCGCCGCTGTGGCTCAGCGACCACCTCAAGACCCGCCTGTTCGCCCTCCACACGCCGCCCGCCACCGCCCTCACCCGGATCGGGCGGGCGAGCGACGACTGACCCCGGCCGGAGCGGTGCCCAGCGACCGCCGGCGGCTCGCAGACACCCTTCGCAGCTCCGCTCGCGGAGATCACGCCCCCGCCGCGAGCGGGCCCGACCCGGTCCCGGCGCCTTGACGAGCCCGATTCCCCGGGCCGTCCACGTGACCGTACCCCGCCATGATCGTTGCACCTGACGGCGCGGACGTCACGGTCGCATCCGACCGGGCCGCCAGGGTTCGCAGGAGCAGGGGAACGTCTTGGCCTTCGAAGAGTTCGTGGTGTCCGGCTACGGCGGATACAGGTCCGAGGGGCGCACGCTACGACACCGCGACCCCGACGTCGACACGGTCGTGCTGATCGGCGGGGCCCTTCAGCGCAAGGCGGCCTGGGGCCGCTTCGAGGCGGTGCTCGCCGAGCGGTTCCACGTGTTCACCGTGGACCTGCCCGGGTGGGGCGATGCCGACACCCTGCCCGCCGCCCTGGGCGTGGACTTCCTCGCGGGCGCCCTGCACGACCTCCTGGAGGCGGCCGGGCACGGGCGCGGGCAGGTGCACGTGCTCGGCGCCTCGTACGGCTCCGGCATCGCCCACCGCTACGCCCAGACCCGCCCGTGCGCGGTACGCAGCATCGTCCTGGCGGGGCCGCTCCTGTGGGTCCCCGACGCGGTCCGGGAGGACCTGAGGCGCAGCGTGGACCTGCTGGAGGACGGGCGGATGGAGGAGTTCGCCGAGCTGAGCGCCGACGTCATCCTGCGCTCCACACCGGGCGCGCGGGTGACCCGGCAGGCGGCGGTGCGCCGCATCCTGCACTCCATGTTCCGCGACATCGTCGGCGCGGACCGGGAGAAGTACCGCCACAACACCCTGCGGTTGTTGCGGCAGACGCCGTCGCCGCAGCCGCCGATCACCGTGCCCGTCCTGGTGGTCACCGGCGAGCACGACCGTTTCACCCCGCCCGACCTGTGCCGCGAGGTCGCCTCGGCCTGCACCGATGCCCGCCTCGTGCTGGCGTACGACGCGGACCACGCGATGCACCTGGAACTCCCGGCCCGGGCCGGGGACCTGCTGACCCGCTTCGTGACCGGCGAGTCCCTCGACGGCCTCTCCTACTGCCACCCGGTGGAGTACACGGCCACGGCACCGTCGGAATCCGCCAGGCCCGAGGCGGCGCCGAGCGCCCTGACGGCGATGGCCTGAGCCGAAGCCCGACCCGCTCCGCACCGGCCCCACCGCCACCGCCACCGGCACCGCCACCCCCTCACCCCGCACCCGGATGCCGGCATCGGCCCGAACGGGATCCGCCCCCCGGCCGGCGGGCGGACCGGCCGCGCAGCCCCACGGTCCCGACGCCCCGCCGGCGGGCCGCCAATTCCGCCACCGGGCCGCCCCTCCCGGCACCACACCGCCCCTTCCCCACCCGAGGCCACCATGACCCCAGCCCGTCCCACCGTCCTCCTCACCGGCTCGACCGGCGTGATCGGGGCGAACCTCCTCCCCGCACTGGCCGTCCAGTACGACGTCACCGCGCTCGTCCACCGCCGCCGGCCCGAAGGCGCCACCACCTGCCTCCAGGCCGACCTCACCGTCGACGGCCTGGGACTGGACACCGGCCGGCGCCGCGAACTGGCCGCCGGCATCGATGCCGTCGTGCACTGCGGGGGCCTGACCGACTTCGCCCCGCGCGACCACGCCGCCTTCGACACCGTCAACGCCGAAGGCACCCGCAGAATCCTGGAACTCGCCGACGACGCCCGCGTCCCCGTGGTCCTGCTCTCCTCCGCCTCGGCCGCCTTCGAGGTCACCGGCGACGACCTCGCCGCCCGCTCCATGCGCGCCTACGGCCGCTCCAAGCGCCGAGCCGAGGAACTGGCCACCCACTGCGGCCAACCCGTGGCCGTCGTGCGGACCGCCCTCCTGTTCGCCGCCCTCCGGGCCGCCACCCCACCGCGGCACCAGTTCCCCCACGCCCTGTTCACGGTCATGCTCCAGGCGCGCCCCGGCGGACTGCCCGTCCGCCCCGACCACTGGACCGACATCCTCCCCATGGAGACCCTCGTCGACTACGTCACCGCGCTGACCGGAGCCCTCATCGACGGCGACACCACGGCGCCCGGCCTCCACTGGGTCACCGCCGGCCCCGCCCGGCTGACCGCGGCCGACCTGGAACGGGCCTGCATCGAGTTCCTCGACGAGGCAGGCCGCCCGGCCCGCGGACCGCTCCTGGCCGACCCCACCACGCCACAACCGCGTACCCGCGGCATGGCCCGCGTGGCCCAACTCGGCTTCCTCCCACCCGACCAGCCCGACATGCCCTCCCACCTGAGCCGCCTCCTCCCCGCCCAGGTGACCCGCACCGACGTCCTCCGGGCCCTCGCCCACAACGTCCGACGCTGCGCACCGTGGGCACCGTGAACCATCCCTCCCCGCAGACCCGTTCGGCAGCTGGGCCCGTTCCCGCCCGCGCCCGCGCCCGCGCCCGCGCCCGCGCCCGCGCCCGCACTCGCGCCCGCGTCGATCGCCGCGTCCTTGCCGTCGTCCGGTTCCGGTCGGGCCTGCGCCGAGTGGTGTGACGGCCGGTACGACGGGCTTTGACGGATCGTCGGACCTGAGGGCCCCGGCCTGCGGATCGGCGAGGTCCCCCCGCCAGGGCCGGCGCGGCGCGGCGGGGAAGGGGGCCACCTGTCTCGGATTGGCCCTGGGGGTGCGGGCCCGGGCGGCGTTACGGTCCGGGCATGCGCCTCTTCGTCGTCGACGCCTTCACCGATCGCCCCTTCTCCGGGAACCCGGCGGCCGTCTGTCTGCTGCCTGCCGGGCAGTGGCCGCAGGATGCGTGGATGCAGCGGATCGCGGCCGAGATGAACCACTCGGAGACCGCGTTCGCCCTTCCGCTGCCCGCTTCGTCCGAGGCCGACTGGGCCGTCCGCTGGTTCACCCCGCGGGTCGAGGCCGGTCTCTGCGGTCATGCGACACTCGCCACGGCGCACGCGCTTCGCGCCGAGAGGGGCCTCGTCGGGGCCGTCCGGTTCCTGAGCCGGAAGCACGGCGTCCTGGTCACCCACGCCGACACGGAGGGTGCCATCACACTCGACTTCCCGGTCGCGGCCCCGGGTACCGCGGTGGCCGTGCCGGACGGGCTCGCCGGCGCCTTGGGGGCCGCTCCCGAGACCGCCTTCCGCTCCGACGGCCTCGGTGACCTGCTGGCGGTCTTCGCCGACGAGGCCACGGTCCGGGACCTCAGGCCGGACTTCGACGCCGTGGCCGAGCTGACCACCCGCGAGGCACTGCGCGGCGTGATCGTCACGGCCCCCGCTGCCGAGGGAGCCCAGGGCCACGACTTCGTCTCCCGGTTCTTCGCACCGGCCAGGGGCATCCCCGAGGACCCGGTCACCGGCAGCGCCCACACCACGCTCGCGCCGTACTGGTCGGCCCGACTCGGCCGCGAGGAGCTCACCGGCCTCCAGGTGTCGTCACGCAGCGGCCTGGTGCGCACGGCGCTGAGCGGCGACCGTGTCCACCTCACCGGAAACGCCGTCACGGTCCTGGACGGCACCCTGCACGTCTGACGCCCGAAGGACGGAGGGGGACGTGACTCCCGCCCCGTGCCGGGCACGGCCCGGTCGGGCCGGGGCGGGGCCGCGTCCCTGCTCGACCGACGCCTCCGGCCCCGGCAGGACTCACCCGTCCGGTGGTTTTACCGGCGCGGGGTCGAACGCGGTGTGAAGGATCGAGCCGAGTGGTTTCCGCCGCTGCCAGGCCCGGTATGGAGGCTGTCATCGCTGCCACGACACACGGGAGAGACCTGCTGATGAGTGCTTCGGAACGCTACGTACGCGCGTGGGAGGGCTTCTGGGCCGAGAACACGGGAGAACCGGGGGAGCCGTTCTGGGACGCGGACGCGACACTGACGGCGGCCCCGCACATCGCGCTCTTCGCGGCCCACGTCGACCGCACGCTGCCGATCGTCGACCTCGGTTGCGGCAACGGCACCCAGACCCGCTACCTGGCCGGGCACTTCCCTCGCGCGCTGGGTGTCGACCTGTCCGCCGCGGCCGTGGCACACGCCCGTCGGGCGGACCGCGACGCAGTGGCCGAGTTCGAACAGCTCGACCTCACCGACCTGGAGGGGGTGCGGCGACTCGGCGACCGAATCGGCGAGGCCAACGTCTACCTGCGGGCCGTGCTCCACCAGAGCGACCCGGACGACCGGGTGCCGGTCGCGGAGGCCGTCACCCTTTTGCTCGGCCGACGCGGCCGGGGTTTCGTGGTCGAGCCGACCGCAGCCGCCAAGGCGGTGCTCCAACAGGTCGCCGAACGGCCCGGTGGCCCGCCGGAGAAGCTCCGACAGGTCCGCAAGCACCAACTGCGCCCGGCCGAGGTCGCTTCGGGAGAGTTGCCCGAGCTGCTGCACGAGGCCGGGTTGGAGATCCTCGACCAGGGCGAGAGCGACCTCGCCATGAGCGAGCGCCATCCGGACGGCACCCGGGTCGCGCTGCCGGCCCACTGGTTCGTCGTTGCCGGGGCAGGGGCCGTCCGTCCCGGCAGCTGAGCGCCCGCCGCCCGCCGACAGCTGTCTGCCGCGGCTGCGCCGGCGGTGACCCCAGGGACGCCGGGTGAGGTTCCGAGAGGGGAGGCGGATCCGCCGCACCGCCGAGGGTCACGCCGGGGCAGACTCCCGAGCTCCGGCCCACCGCCGAGCCCGACCCCGGCGCCCGACCCCGGAGCCCACCCCGGTGCCCGGTCCCGGCGCCCGACCCCGGTGCCCGGACCCCGGTGATGTGCCCCAGGGGGGTGGGGCGGTCACAGTGGGGTGGCGGCCGACGATCAGGGCGTCGGCGTCGGCGTCGGCCCCGGCGGCACCGGCGAGCGCGGGCGACCCGCCCTCGGCTAACCTCCCCCTTCGTGGATGATCACCCCGAGCCCTCGACCCTCCGTGTCTTCGTGGCACTGGCCCCGCCCGACGACGCCAAGGACGAACTGGCCCGGGCCCTGCAGCCCGCCTACGCCGCGTACCCGCGGCTGCGGTGGAACCGGATCGAGGACTGGCACATCACCCTGGCCTTCCTCGGTGAACTGCCCTCCGGGGCGGTGCCGCTCCTGAGGTCGGTCCTGGCCGATGCGGCCGCGTCGTACCCCGCCCTGCACCTGGGCCTTCGGGGCGGCGGCCACTTCGACCAGCGGCTGCTGTGGAGCGGGATCGACGGGGACCTGGAGGGACTGCACCTGCTCACCGCCGACGTCCGGGACCTGATCAGGTCCTGCGGGATCGAGTTCAGGGACCGCCCGCTGCGCCCCCACCTGACCCTGGCCCGCTCCCGCCGCGACGATCCCACCAGCGTGCCGCAGGCCGCGGCCGGGCTCGGCGGGTTCGTGGGTCGGGCGTGGTGGACCGAACGTCTCCACCTCGTCGGCAGCAACATCGGCCGTGGCCCCGGGCCGATCCACTATCGCGACATCGAGGCGTGGCGATTCGGCGCCGCCGTCCGGTCCGGCGGCGACGGCGCCCTCACCGAGCCGTAGCCGTCGGACGTGCTCCTGAGCCGGCCCGCACCGGCCGCCGTGCAGGCACCCCGTCGTCCGAGCCGCTCGCGGTGAGGCCGAGGGCCGACCGGGCAGTGGCGCCTCGGGCTGTGGAGCGGTTCGGACGGGCGGCGTTGCGCGGCGCGGGAGTGGCTCGTAGCGTCGTGGTGTGGGGGCCGTCCCGGGTGGTCGTGGTCCGGACCTGTCGGACTGTCGGAGCTGGTGATCGTGTCCGATTCCCGTGCCGGTGGGACCGGAGCCTACCGAGCCCCGGCGATGGTGGGCAGGGACCGGGAACTGAGGCTCCTGACGGAGGCGTTGCGGCACCCGCCGGCCGTGGTGCTGGTGGAGGGCGACGCCGGTGTGGGCAAGTCGCGGCTGGTCCTGGAGGCGGCGCGGATGCTCGGCTCGCACGGCGCGCGCGTCCTGACCGGGATGTGCCATCCGCTTCGTGAGCCGTTCCCGTACGGGCCCGTGATCGACGCGCTGCGCGGTGCGGCGCCGCTCATGACGGCCCGCGCCCCGGTGGTCGCGGCGGCCGCGCCGCTCGCCCCGCTGCTGCCCGAGCTGGCGCGGTGGCTTCCCGATCCGCCCGAGGGCGAGGTGCCGGCGGTCGGCCGCCACGCGATGGTCCGGGCGATCCGGGCGCTGCTGGAGAGCATGCAGGCCGTGACCCTGGTCGTCGAGGACGTGCACTGGGCGGACGAGGCGACCCGTGAGTGCCTCCTCCTGCTCGCCCGTGACCTGCCGCCGGGACTGGGGTTGGTCGTGACCTACCGGCGCCAGGACCTGCCGTCCGGAGCGGCCCCGCTCGGGAGCGCCTACAGTCGCCCGCCCGGTGTCACCGGGGCGGTCGTTCCCCTGCAGCCCCTGGACGGGCCCGCGATCGCCGAGCTCGTGTCGAACGTCCTGGGCCGTCCCGTCACGGACGATCTCGCCAGGGCGGCGTTCGAGCGCAGCGGCGGGATCCCCCTGGTCGCCGAGGAGGACATCCACGCTCTCGTCGCCCTGGGAGGGCTGAGCGGTGAGCCGGGCGGCGCGAGCGCCGCGCAGGCGGTGGACGAGGCGGGCGCGCTCAGGTACGCGGAGGTCCCGCGGGCGCTTCGCGAGGTGGTCGCCGACCGCCTGGCGGCGCTGTCCGTGCCCGAGCGCGCGGTGGTGGACGCGGCGGCCGTGCTGGAGGTTCCGTCGAGCGAGCTCGTCCTGGCCAGGACGGCGGACCTGGCCGCGGGTGACGCGCAGGCCGCGCTCACGGAGGCGCTGCGCCGGGGTGTCCTGAGCGAGCACCCGGGGCTGGTGTACGGGTTCCACCACGTGCTGTACCGGCAGGCCGTCTACGACGACATCCCCGGGCCGGTGCGCACGCGGCTGCACCGGCGGGCCGTCGGCGTCCTCCTGGGGGAGTCGCCGCCGCCGCTGGTGAAGGTCGCCCACCACGCGCGGGCGGCCGGCGACGCCGAGGCGTGGCTGCGGTACGCGAAGGAGGCGGCCGGGCAGGCCGCGGACGTCAGGGACGACGGCACGGCCGTCACCCTCCTCAACGACATCCTCCAGCACCCGCACCTGACGGCCGAGGACCGCTCCCGGGCGGCGGTGGCGCTCAGCGAGGCCGTCGTGACGCGGATCGAGTACCGGCGCAGCACCGCGCTGCTCCGGCGCATCCTCCACGACCCGCAGCTCGCGGTGACGGCGCGCGGGGAGATCCGGCTGACCCTCGGACGGCTGATGGTCAACCAGGACGACGATCCCGACGGGCGCCTGCAACTGGAGCGGGCGGTCGAGGAGCTGGGGGAGGAGCGGCCTGAGAAGGCGTCCCGCGCGATGGTCGCGCTGGCCCTGATGGACGACACCACCGCGCAGGAGCAGCGGCGGTGGCTGGAGCGTGCCGAGCGGCTGCTGTCCGGGAGCGGCGACGCGGTGGCGTGGGCGGCTTTCACCGTCAACAAGCTCTCCTGCCTGGCCTCGCGCGGTGACCCGGGCGTGTGGGCCCGTCTGGACGCCCTGCCGCGTACGGGGTCCGCGGCGATCCTCTTCGAGACCGCTCGCGGCCTGTACAACGGCGGCGAGGCCGCCGCGCTCCTGGGCGACGACCGGCGGGCTCGCCGCCTGGCCGAGGAGGCCCGCCGGCTGGGGGAACGGTTGGAGTCGGACATCCTGACCGGGTACGCGAGGGGGACGCTGTTCCACACGTCCTGGCGGCAGGGCCACTGGGAGGCGGCGCAGGCCGAGCGGGCCGCGCTGCGGGCCGACTACCCCGATCTCGTCACGGTGCAGTGGGAGGACAAGCTGATCGCCGGGGCGACGGCGGTGGCCTGCGGCGACCTCGTGCAGGGCCTCGATCTGCTCACCGACATCGTGCGCAGCGGAACCGGCCGGCACGTGCTGTGGGAGGCCGCCGCGTGGATCTCCAGGGTCCGTCTCACCCAGGACGACCCCGATGCCGCGTGGGCTCTGCTGGCGGGCCCGCTCGCCCAGATGCGGGCCACCGACCACTGGGCCGCGGGCCATCCGCTGATACCGGTCGTCGTGCGGACCGCCCTGGTGCTGGGTGACGGCAGCACCGCGCGCGAGGTCGTGGAGCGCGCGGAGGACGTGACCGCGGGCTGTGACGCCCCGGCCGCCCGCGCCGCCCTGCACACCGCGCGGGGGCTGCTCCTCGCGGGCACGGACCCCGCCCGCGCGGGGACCCGCTTCGAGCGCGCACTGGACCTGCGCCGGGACATCGGACGCCCCTACGACACGGCCCTCGCGGTGGAGGACCTCGCCGCGGTGCTGGCCGCCACCGCCCCCGGGGAGGCCGTCGACCTCCTGCACCAGGCCCTCGGCGTCTACGAGGGCCTCCACGCCCTCTGGGACGCCGGCCGCTGCACGCACGCCCTGCGCGGGCTCGGCGAGATCCACCCCCAGCCGCGCGGACGCGCCGGCTACGGAAACGAGCTCTCGCCGCGCGAGATCCAGGTCGCTCGGTACCTAGCCCGGGGTGCGACGAACAAGGAGATCGCCCAGGCGCTCTTCCTGTCCCCCCGGACCGTCGAGCAGCACGTGAGCAAGGTGCTGCGGAAGCTCGGGGTGACGCGCGCGGCCCTGCCCGGCGTTACCGTTCTACCGGCGGAGGCCGGCCCCGCCCGTACCCGGCCGCAGAACGATCGGTAGGACGATCGGTAGGAAGCCCACGGGTTGCGCCCCGGTGTCCGGTGTCCGGCGCGGCGTCCGGGGGCCGGTCCTGGCCGGGTCCTCCAACGGCCGGACAGTCTCCACGTGGGCGCAGCTCTGTGCCTACCTGGAGACCCGGGACGACCTGACCCGCACCGCCGGCTGACCCCTCGCACGCCGGCCCGGCCCGGCCCGGCCCGGCACGCGACGCCGCGCGGGGCTCAGGTGCGCGAAGGCGCCGGAGCCGCCTGCGGGGGAGGTGTCGGCGAGCCCGGCAGCTTCACGGTGGCCACCGCACCGCCCGTCTCACCGTCCGCTCCGGGCGCCGCAGCGGCGAGCGACACCTCGCCGCCGGCGTCGTGGATCGCCTGGGCGACGATCGCCAGGCCCAGGCCGGAACCGGGCAACTGCCGCGCGGTCGGCGCGCGCCAGAACCGGTCGAACACGTGCGGCATGTCCTCGGGCGCGATGCCCGGTCCGTGGTCACGGACCGTGAGAACGCCGGAGACGAGCGAAACATCGACGGCTCCGCCGACCGGACTGAACTTCACCGCGTTGTCGAGAAGGTTGACCACGGCCCGCTCCAGGGTGTGCGTGTCCGCCCGTACGTACCACGGCTGAAGATCGACGTTGAACGTCAGAGAGTGCCCGCGCAGCCTTGCACGGTCCAGTGCACGGGCGGCGACGTCGTGCAGTCCCAGCACGGGCACGGGACCGGCCGCCGGCACGGGACGGGAGAGGACCAGCAGGTCGCCGATGAGGGTGGACAGCTCCACCATCTGGGCCTTCACGTTGGCGAAGACCCTGGCACGCGTGCCCTCGGGCAGTGGCCGCCCGATCTCCTCGCTGCGGACCAGCAGATCGATGTTGGTGCGCAAGGAGGTCAGCGGGGTACGCAGCTCGTGGCCGGCATCGGCGATCAGCTGCGACTGGCTGTCGCGGGAACGGGCCAGAGCGGTGCTCATGGCGTTGAACGCCCGGCCGAGGCGGGCGATCTCGTCGCCGCCGGCCACGTCGATGGTCGTGCCCGGCTCCTGGGTACGTGCGATGTGCTCGGCCGCCCGGGTGAGGCGGTCGACGGGCTGCAGGGCCCTTCGCGCGAGCCACCACGCACCGGTGGCCGAGGCCGCGATCACCAGCGCGGCGACGGCGGCCGTGACCAGGGCGAGTCCGAACAGCGCGTCGTGTACCGGGCGTAGGGGTTGGGAGAGCGCGACGGCTGCAGTGGTGGGCCTGCCGTTGAACACGACGGGTCCGTAGCTGACCACGTACACACGCACGGCGTCACCGTTGACCAGCCGCCCGTCGCGGAAGTAGGAGCGTGCGCCGGCTTCGCTCGTCCCGCTGCCCGCCACCGGCAGGTCGCCGTCCGTGACTTCCACGGACCGGGATTCGTTCGGCGGACAGGACGTCCCGTCCGCGAAGATCACCGTGGGGACGGTGTCCCTGGTCATCCACGGCTGGGTGACGACCCCACGGCACCAGTCGTTCATCGCTCGGATCTCGGCTTGAGGAGGCGCGTGCACGTTCGGCGCCCAGGTGCGCGCCAGCGCCTGATCGACCTGAGCGGTCATCTCCTCGCGTGCCACGAACCAGCCGGTCACCGCGCACGTCACCACGGCCAGTGACACGGCCGCAGCCACGGATACCGCCAGTCGACTACGCAGAGCCGTCCCACGGAGCCACTTGTCCCGCCGTCGAGACGTCCCCACCGCTTCACCGACCGGCTTCCCGTCCACCGCTGCCCGCCCCGCCTAACTGATCGTCGCAGATTGAATTTGCTTGCAGGACTTGGAAGTTCGTGTCGGCGGCGGGCAGGGTCGTGCGGGTGTCGGATGATCTTGTGCTTGATGACCTGTGGAAACGGGTGGCCCATCACCCCCGCTTCGGCTCGGTCGGTGACGGTCGTCACCGACCGTCGGACGCTCTTCGGCCGGATGATCACGACAAAGGTCGGGCCTGGAGATGAGAAATATCTGAACAACCGCCTGCGGTATGCCTGAGAACCTGCTGCCCCTCCGAGAGTGACGCCCGAAGCGTCCTTCCGGCCCGGCCCCGGCGCTGCTCCGCCTGTCCCCGGCTGCCCCGCAGTCCGTCAGAGCCGGCTGATGAAGCTGACCGCGCCGAGGACGACGAACAGAACCAGCACGAGCACGACGAGGATCACGGCCGTGCAGCCCACCGTCCGGATCACGGCGGACGAGCTGCCTGCCTCGGTCTCCCGGCCGTCGGAAGGAGCGAAACCCCAGGAAAGCGGACGGCCCGCAACGTCCGAAGCCGACTCACGGACCTCGGTCAGACGTGTTCGAGCGATGTCGGTGGCTGCCACGTCCTCGGGACCTCGCCACGCCAGAGCGGTCATCCGGGCGACGGGGTGGGGGTACCGAGCCTCGAACGCCGCCGTCTCATCAGGGTCCCGGTCAGCCTGCAGATACGTCCAGCGCCCGGCCTGGGCAGCATCGCCGTACAGTCGGTAGACCTCACCCAGGCGGCACCGCACCTGAAGGTCGGTGGGGCAGGAGGACACCAGGCCGCGCAACCGCTGGCGAGCCATGGGTACGCGGCCCGCACGGAGGTCCGCTTCTGCGTTGGCAAGTGTCTTCTCGACGGTCACCAGCAGATGATCACCGAGCGAGGGGCGCAGGCTCAACGGCTTTACCGACCAGCAGGCGAGGGCGCCCGCCACGTCGGCCGGCAGCCTGGGCGGGGTCGTCTGCCCTCGTCGGGTGGGAAGATTCCCAGGAATATGAGCTGTTCAGCGGGGCAGCCGGTCCTTCGACACTGACTACGGAGGTCGACTCATGGTTCCGCTTCTCATCGTCCTGCTGCTGGCTCTGCTCCTGTTCGGGGCGGGTTTCGCGGTGAAGATCCTCTGGTGGGTGGCCGTCGTCGTCCTGGTGCTCTGGCTGGTCGGGTTCGTCGCCCGCGGTACGCACTCCTCCGGCCGCCGTCACCGCTGGTACCGCTGGTGACCGGCAGGAACATCCGCATCTAGGGAGGGGGGGGGGGGGGCCGGGGCCCCCGGGGGGGGGCCCCCCCCCCCCCCCGGGGGGGGGGCCGGGGGGGGGGGGGGGGGGGGGGGGGGGGGGGGGGGGGGGCCCCGGGGGCGGGGCGCCCCCCCCCGCCCCCCCCCCGCGCCAGCCGCGTCCCCGCCACCGCCGGCGGGGAGCACCCCCACCACCCCCCCGACCAGGCC
>NZ_JBEXNT010000098.1:0-37282 GCF_040611255.1 Kitasatospora sp. NPDC002965
GCGCCGCCGGAGCCCGCCACCGGACCGGTCGCGCCGTCCGGGCGGCCGGCGGGCTGGCCGCTGTCGGCGCGGACCCCGGAGGCGCTGCGGGCCCAGGCGGCCCGGCTGTTCGAGCACCTGTCCGCCGCGCCGCTGGTCGACCCGCACGCGGTCGGGCGGGCGCTGGCGCTCGGGCGCAGCCGGTTCGCCGAGCGGGCGGTGCTGGTCGGCGAGGGGAGCGAGGACCTCCTCGGCGCGCTGGCGGCGCTGGCCGAGGACCGGGCCGACCCCCGGGTGGTCCGCGGCAGCGCGTCGCAGGGGGCGTCCAGGCCGGTCTTCGTCTTCCCGGGCCTGGGCAGTCAGTGGCCGGGCATGGCGGCCGAGCTGCTCGACAGTTCGCCGGTGTTCGCCGAGCGGATGGCCGACTGCGAGAAGGCGCTGAGCGCGTACGTGGACTTCTCGCCGAGCGAACTGCTGCGCGCCGGCGACCCGTTGGACCGGGTGGAGGTCGCGCAGCCGGTGCTGTTCTCGGTGCTGGTCTCGCTGGCCGCGCTCTGGCTGGCGCACGGGGTGCGCCCGGCCGCGGTGGTCGGGCACAGCCAGGGCGAGGTGGCGGCGGCCTGTGTGGCGGGCCTGCTGTCGCTGGAGGACGCGGCCAGGGTGGTCGCCCTGCGCAGCCGGGCCCTGGCCGGTGTCAGCGGCGGCAGCGCGATGGCCACCGTGCTGCTGGCGCCGCAGGAGCTGGCCGGGCGGCTGGCCACCCGGCCGACGGTGGAGGTCGCGGCGGTCAACGGCCCCCGGGTGGTGGTGGTCGCCGGGGACGGCGAGCAGGTGGCCGCCCTGCTGGCGGAGCTGGCCGAGGACGGCGTGCCGTGCTGGCGGCTGCCCGCGGAGTACGCGGCGCACTCGGCGGCCGTGGACGGCCTGCGCGAGGGCCTGCACTCGGCGCTGGCCGGGATCACCCCGCTGGCGGGCGGTGTGCCGATGATCTCCACCGTGGAGGTGGGCCGGGTCGCCGCGCACGCGCTGACGCCCGACTACTGGTTCCGCAACCTGCGCGGGACCGTGCACTTCCACCGGGCCGTCCGGCAGTTGCTGGCCGAGGGGCACCGGAGCTTCCTGGAGATCAGCCCGCACCCGACCCTCACCTTCGGGATCGAGGCCACCGCCGCGGAGGCCGAGGCCGAGGCCAACGGCGGTGCCGGCGCCGGTGCCGGTGTCGGTGCCGGTGTCGGTGTCGGTGTCGGTGTCGGTGTCGGTGTCGGGCAGACCGTGGTGCTCGGCACGCTGCACCGCGAGGACGGCGGGCAGCGACGACTGCTGCACGCCCTCGGCGAGGCGCACGTCCGGGGGCTCCCGGTGGACTGGCGGCCGGTGGTCGCCGACGCCCCCGCCGGCCCGCACGCACTGCCCACCTACCCGTTCCAGCGGCAGCGGTACTGGCTGGACGCGCCGGCGGCCGACGGCGACCCGGTCTCGGCCGGCCAGAGCCCGCTCGGGCACCCACTGCTGACCTCCCTGGTCGAACTGCCCCACAGCGGAGGGCTGGTCTGCACCGGCCGGCTCTCCCTGGCCACCCACCCCTGGCTGGCCGACCACGCGGTCGCGGGCACCGTCCTGCTGCCCGGTGTCGCCCACCTCGAACTGGCGGCCACGGTCGGCGCCCGGCTGGGCAGCCCGCGCGTGCTGGAGCTGACGCTCGCCGCGCCGCTGGTGCTCGGGCCCGACGCCGCGGTCCAGCTGCGGCTGACCGTCGGAGACGCGGACGGACAGGGCGAGCGCGCCGTCGAACTGCACTCCCGCGAGGAGGGCGGCGAGCCGGACGACCCGTGGTCCCTGCACGCGAGCGGTCTGCTCGGCCCGGCCGACGGCGACAGCCACGGCGACCGCGACCGCGACCGCCCGGCGGAAGCGTCCGGCGCCGCGCGCGAGAGCTGGCCGCCGGCCGGCGCGGTGCCGGTCGACCCGGCCGACTGCTACGCGGGCTTCCGGGCCCGCGGGATCGACTACGGGCCCGCGTTCCGGGGCCTGCGGGCGGTCTGGCGGCGCGGCGACGAGGTGTTCGCCGAGGTCGCGCTGCCCGAACAGGTCGCCCCGGAGACGGGCTTCACCCTGCACCCGGCGCTGCTGGACGCCGCCCTGCAGAGCGTCGGCGTGCGCCCCCTGGACACCGCCGGGGGCGACTCCGGCTCCGGGAACGGGAACGGGACGGCCGGTGTCCCGCTGCCGTTCAGCTGGCAGCGGGTCACCCTCCGCCCCAGCGAGGACCAGGTGCTCCGGGTGCGGATGCGCCCGGACGGCACGGACAGCGTCGGCCTGCGGATCACCGACCGCCACGACCGGCCGGTGGCCGAGGTCGGCTCGCTGGTCATGCGCGCCGCCGCCCTCGGCCCGCTGCGCCCGTCCGCCCGGTCGATGTTCCGGCTCGACTGGACCAGGCTGCCCGCCCCGGCCGCCGCCGCGCCGGGCTGGGCCGCACTGCGACCGGACGGGGACCTGCTGCCGCCCGGCGCCCCGTCCGGCGACGCGCCCCGGCTGCTGCTGCTCCCCTGCCCCGCGCCGGACGCAGCCGCCGACCCCGCCGCCCATGCCCTCGACGCGACGGCGGCCGTGCTCGCCGCCCTCCAGGAGCACCTGGCCGCCCCGAAGGCCGATGCGCCGGTGGTCGTGGTGACCCGCGGCGCGGTGGACCTCGGCGACGAGCCGGTGGACGTGGCCGGCGCGGCGGTCTGGGGGCTGCTGCGCGCCGCCCAGCTGGAGCACCCGGGCTGGTTCGTCCTGCTGGACACCGACGGTCCGGAGGGCACCGCCCTGGCACTCCCGGCGCTCGCCCTGCCCGACGGCGAGCCGCAACTCGCCGTCCGCGACGGCGTGCTGTACGCGGCCCGGCTCGCCAGGCCCGCCGAACCCGCGAGCACGGAGAAGCCGGGCGCGGCACCCGGGAGCACCGAATCCACGAGCACCGAGCCGGAGGAGTCCGCGCCCACCGCAGCGGTCGCACCCGCCGCCGCGTTCGACCCGGACGGCACCGTGCTGATCACCGGCGCCGGCGGCACCCTGGCCGGGCTGCTGGCCCGCCACCTGACCGCCGTACACGGCGTGCGGCACCTCCTGCTGCTCGGCCGACGCGGCCCGGACGGCCCCGGCGCCGCCGAACTGACCGCCGAGCTCACCGCGGCGGGGGCACAGGTCACCCTCACCGCCTGCGACGTGACGGACCGCCACGACCTCGCGCGGGCCCTGGCCGCGATCCCCACGGCGCACCCGCTGCGCGCCGTGGTCCACACCGCCGCCGTCCTGGACGACGGCGTGCTGGAGTCACTGACCCCCGAACGGCTGGCCACCGTGCTGGCCCCGAAGCTGGGCGGTGCCTGGCTGCTGCACGAGCTGACCGCCGAGGCCGACCTGACCGCCTTCGTGGCCTTCAGCTCCGCCGCCGGCGTCTTCGGCAGCCCGGGCCAGGCGTCCTACGCCGCGGCCAACGCGGGCCTGGACGCCCTGATGGCGCTGCGCCGTCGCGAGCACCGGCCGGCGCTGTCGCTGGCCTGGGGCCTGTGGGAGCAGCGCAGCGCCCTGACCGGCCCGCTGGCCGAGGCCGATCTGCGCAGGATCACCCGCAGCGGCGCTTCGGCGCTGTCCAGTGCCGAGGGGCTGGCGCTGTTCGACGCCGCGCTCGGGACGGACGCCACCACCCTGGTGCCGATCCGCCTCGACCTCACCGCGCCGGCCGACGCCCCCGTCCCCCATCTGCTGCGCGCGCTGGTGCGCCGGGCGCCCCGTGCCCCGGGCCGTCACCCCGGTGGGACCGCGCGGGGCGCCGCCGACGCGGGAGCGGAGCTGCGACTGCGACTGGCCGGCGCCGACGCGGCGGACCGGGCCGCGCTGCTGGCGGAGCTGGTGCGCCGGCAGGCCGCCGAGGTGCTGGGCCACGCCGACGCGGAGGGCGTGGTGATGGACACCGCCTTCCTGGCGCAGGGCTTCGACTCGCTCACCGCGGTCGAGCTGCGCAACCGGCTGGCCGGCGCGACCGGCCTGCCGCTGCGGCCCACCCTGGTCTTCGACACCGGCACCCCGACCCGGCTGGCCGACCGGCTGCTCACCGACCTGGCCGCGGCGCTCTCGCCGTCCGGCCCCGCCACCGGCCCCGCCGCCGACCGGGCCGGGCACCCGGGCGGCCCGGCGGGCGCGGGCGCGGGCGGTGCCGAACCGGTCGGCACGCTGTTCCGACAGGCCTGCGAGCTGGGCCGGATCGACACCGGCATCCGGCTCCTCGGGCTGGCGTCCGCGCTGCGCCCGTCCTGCGCCACCGGCCCGGAACTCCTGGCGGCGGCCGACCGGCCGGTGCTGCTCGACCTGGTCGAGCCGCCGCGGGAGGACACCGCGCGGGCGCAGCTGGTCTGCTTCGGTTCGATCGTGGCGCTCGGCGGCGCCCACCAGTACGCCCGCTTCGGCACGCACTTCCGGGGCCACCACGGCGTCAGCGCGCTGGACGCGCCGGGCTTCACCCCGGGGGAGCCGCTGCCGGAGGAGTTCTCCGCCCTGATCGACTTCCAGGCCCGGACCGTGCGCGAGGGCGCGGGGGGCCGGCCGCTGGTCCTGGTCGGCTCCTCCTCCGGCGGCACCCTGGCGCACGCGGCGGCGGTCCGGCTGGAACAGCTCGGCACCCCGGCGGCGGCCGTGGTGCTGCTGGACACCTACCTGTCCGGCGACCGGGCGATGACCCAGTTCAACGACGTCCTGATCAGCGGCATGTTCGCACGCGAGGACCGGGCCGCGCCGCTGGACGACACCCGGCTGACCGCGATGGGCCGCTACTTCCAGCTCCTGGAGGGCTGGCGGCCGCCGGCGATCGACGCGCCGGTCCTGCTGGTTCGGGCCTCCAGCCCGCTGGCCGAGCCGGCCCCCGGCAGCACCGTCGACTGGCGATCCTCCTGGCCCGGCGCGCACACCGTCGCCGACGTCCCGGGGGACCACTGGTCGCTGATGGAGGAACACGTGGAGACCACCGCGAACACCGTGCGGGAGTGGCTGAGCGCCGTCCTGCGCGGGACCGGGCACGACGATGGGGAGGACTCATGAACGACACCGCACCGCCGCCGCCGGCCGGGCTGGTGATCCTGGGGGCCGGTGTGATGGGCACCGGCATCAGCACGCTGGCGCTGGGCCACGGCGTCCCCGTGACGCTGGTCGACACCGATCCGCGGCAGTTGGTCCGCGCCGAGGAGGGCATCGCCCGGGGCCTGCGGCTGGCCGAACTGATGGGCCGGCTGCCGTCCGGTGTCGAGGCCGGCGAGCTGCGCACGACCGACTCGCTCCCGGCGCTGGCCGGGGCGCGGGCGGTGATCGAGGCCGTCACGGAGAACGCCGGGCTGAAGGCCGTGCTGCTCAAGGAGGTGTCCGCGGCCGTGCTCCCCGGCACGCCGCTGATCTCGAACACCTCGTCGATCCCGATCGACGAGCTGGCCGACGCCGTCGCCCGCCCGGCCGAGCTGCTCGGCACCCACTTCATGAACCCGCCCAGCCTGATCCGGACGGTCGAGGTGGTGCGCGGCCCCCGCACCGGGGAGGCCGTGATGGCCGCGGTCCGCGAGCTGCTGGGCGCACTCGGCCGGCAGAGCGTGGTGGTGAACGACTCCCCGGGCTTCGTCACCAGCCGGGTCCTGCACCCGATGATCAACACCGCGGCCCGGGTGGTACAGGCGGGCACCGCGAGCGTGGAGGCGGTCGACGAGCTGATGCAGGGCTGCCTGGGCCACCCCACCGGACCGCTGCGCACGGCGGACCTGATCGGCATCGACAACCTGGTCGACTCGCTCCAGGTGCTCTGGGAGCGCACCGGGGACGACAGCTGCCGGCCCTGCGACCTGCTCCTGGAGAAGGTCCGCGAGGGAAAGCTCGGCCGCAAGAGCGGCTCGGGCTTCTACACCTACGAGAAGGAGAACTGATGAGCACCGTCGGCAGCGAGCGGACCGTCGAGGACACCGAGGCCGTCCAGCAGGAGATCCTGAACTTCCTGGAGAGCCGCACCCGCACCACCTGGGAGCCCGACACCGACCTCTTCAAGGACGGCGGTCAGTCCTCGCTCTTCGCGATGGAGCTGGTGGTGCACCTGGAGAAGTCGTTCGACGTCAGCATCCGCGGCGCCGACCTGCGGCTGGACAACTTCCGCACGGTCACGGTGATGACCGCCCTGGTCACCCGTCTGCGGCAGGCCGCCGGGAGCCAGGATGGCTGACGACCTCGCCCGGGCGCTGGCCCGGATCGAATCGGCGGTCGGCGACCGGGCCGAGGGCTGGGACCTGGCCGGGCTGATCCCGCAGCCGCTGCTGCGGGAACTCGGCGCGGAGGGACTGCTCTGCGCCCAGCTGCCCCAGCGCTTCGGCGGACTCGGCATGAGCAGCCTGCAGAACGGCGAACTGACCGCCGGCACAGGCGCGTTGTGCAGCTCACTGCGCAGCGTGCAGACCTCCCAGGGGATGGCCGGCTGGACCATCGCGCGGTTCGGGCTGCCGGACCAGGAGCGCGCCTGGCTGCCCGGGCTGACCTCCGGGCAGCTGGCGGCGGTCGCGTTCAGCGAGCCCGGCGCGGGCAGCGACCTGTCCGCGATGTCCACCACCGTCCGGGCGGACGGCGACCGTCTCGTGCTGGACGGACGGAAGAAGTGGATCACCGCCGCCCGCTACGCCGACCTGCTGGTGGTCTTCGGCCGCTACGAGGACGGTGCGGCGGCCGTCGTGGTGCCCACCGACACCCCGGGCGTCCGGATCCGTCCGATCGCCGACCCGCTGGGCTGCCGGGCCGCCGGTCACTGCGACATCGAGCTGGACGGCGTCCGGGTGCCGGCCGGGAACCTGCTGGGCGGCGCGGCCCTGCCGCTGCCGCTGCTGGTGACCACCGCGCTCTCCTACGGGCGGATGTCGGTGGCCTGGGGCTGCGTCGGCATCCTGCGGGCCTGCCTGCGGGCCGCCGCCGGGCACGCCGCCCGGCGGGAGCAGTTCGGCCGCCCGATCGGGGAGCACCAGCTGGTGGCCGGCCACCTGGCGGACCTGCTGGTGGCCGAGCGGACCGCCACCCGGATCTGCGAGCACGCCTCGCGCTGCTGGGACTCCGGCTCGGCCGAGCAGGTGGTCGCCACCGTCCTGGCCAAGCAGGTGAGCGCCGAACAGGCCGCCCGGGCCGCCGCGACGGCGGTGCAGGTGCTGGCCTCGGCCGGTGCGAGCGACGGCACGGTGGTGGCGCGCGCCTACCGGGACGCCAAGCTGATGGAGATCATCGAGGGCAGCAGCGAACTGTGCCGCCTGCTGCTGGCCGAACACGTGCTGGCCTCGTACGGGAGGGAGGAGCGGTGACCGAAGTGACCGAGGCGACCGAGGTGACAGAGGCGACCGAAGCTACCGGGGCGACCGTCAAGTGCCTGGTCTGGGACCTGGACGACACGCTCTGGCAGGGCACCCTGTCGGAGGGCGACGACGTGAGGGTGCCGGAGGAGCTCCGCAAGGTCGTCGTCGAGCTGGACGCCCGCGGCATCCTGCAGTCGGTGGCCAGCAAGAACGACCACGAGCCGGCCTGGGCCCGGCTGGAACAGCTCGGCCTGGCCGAGTACTTCGTCCTGCCGCAGATCGGCTGGGGCACCAAGTCGGCGTCGGTGCGGGCGATCGCCGACCGGCTGAACTTCGCGCCGGGGACCGTAGCGTTCGTCGACGACCGGCCGGCCGAGCGGGCCGAGGTGGCCTTCCACCTGCCCGAGGTGCGCTGCTACCCGGCCGAGCGGGCCGCCGGCCTGCTCGACCTGCCGGAGTTCACTCCCGCGCACCGCACCGCCGACTCCCGCCGGCGGCGCGAGATGTACCAGGCGGGCTTCCGGCGGGACGCCGAGCGGGCCGCCTCCACCGCACCCGACACGGAGTTCCTGCGCTCGCTGGAGCTGGTGATGCGGATCGACCGGGCCGGCGCCGAGGACATCGCCCGGCTGGAGGAACTGACGCTGCGGACCAGCCAGATGAACGCCACCGGCGTGCACTACTCGGACCGGCGGCTGCGCGAGCTGCGCTCCGATCCCGGGCACGAGGTGCTGGTGGCGAGCATGGCCGACCGCTTCGGGCCGCACGGCGCGGTCGGCGTGCTCCTGGTCGAGCGATGGGCCGGGAGCTGGCACCTCAAGCTGCTGGCCACCTCCTGCCGGGTGGTCAGCTACGGCGCGGGGACGACCATCCTCGACTGGCTGATCGACCAGGCGTCCCGGGCCGGGGTCCACCTGACCGCCGACTTCCGGGCCACCGACCGGAACCGGATGATGGAGATCGCCTACCGCTTCGCCGGCTTCGAGGAGTCGGACTGCGGCTGCACGGCGGCGGCCGACCGGGACTCCGCGGCGGCGGACGTCCAGCTCCTGCACCTGGTGCCCGGCCCCCGGGCCGGTTCACCGACGGTGGAGCTGGTCGCCGCCGACCTGGCGGCCACCGGCTGACGGCGCGGACCGCCGCGGGCGGCCCCCCGTGGTTCGGGGTGGCCGCCCGCAGGGCGCCGCGCGGGCCGTCGCGCTACGGGCGCTTGCGGACCAGCGTGATGCCGTCGGCCATCGCCAGCAGTGAGATCTCCACCCGTTCGTCGGTGTGCAGCGCCGTGTTCAGCTCCCTGACGCCCAGGGTGTCCGCGTCCCGGTGGGACGGGTCCGCCACCCGGCCGAAAAAGAGCGTGTTGTCCACCACCAGCAGCCCGCCCGGCCGCAGAAGGGCGAGGGAATCCTCGTAGTAGCGGGGGTAGTTGACCTTGTCGGCGTCGATGAAGACGAGGTCGAAGGACTCGGCTCCACGCTCCGCCGTCAGCTTGGCCAGGGTCTCCACCGCGTCCCCGATCCGCAGCTCGATCCGGTCCGCGACCCCGGCGCGCTCCCAGTAGCCGGCACCGATCGCGGGCCAGCGCTCGGTGATGTCACAGGTCACCAGCGTTCCGCCGGGTGGCAGGGCGCGGGCCATGCAGAGGGTGCTGTAGCCGGTGAAGGTGCCGATCTCCAGGACCGACCGCGCGCCGGTCAACCCGACGAGCAGGGCGAGCAGTTGTCCCTCCTCGGCCATCACCTGCATCGCCTCGCCGGCCGGCAGGCCGGCCGTCTCGGCGCGCAGCTCGGCGAGCAGCGGATCGTCCCTCAGCGAGACCTGACGGATGTAGTCGAGCAGCTCGTCGGTGGCTGCCACCTGCTGGGCCATGGGACTCCTCAGTGAGATGGGTCGGAAAGTCGAAGGGTCGGAGGACCTGATGCGTCGAGTACGTCAACGCGGGCCGCGGCCCGCCGTCGGGCCGTCACGACCTGACCGGCCGCGGATCCGGCCGGCCCGGGCCGGCCGGCCTGCTGACGACGTGCCGGTGGGGCCTGACCGGCCCGCCGCACTTCGCCTGCGACCACCGCTCGGGCGGATCCTCCGCGAGCGCCCGCTCCCGGGCGTAGGCCCTCAGCAGGTGGTCCAGGTGATAGCGGCCGCCGCCGCAGGCCCGCACCAGGTGTGCGTCGGCCAGTGCTTCCAGAACGGCTTCGGCCGCCGACGGCGCGCAGTCGAGCAGCGCCGCCAGCGCGGTGGCGTCCACGTCCTCCGCACCCACCGCGCCGAGCAGCCGCAGCACCGCCGCCGGATCGGGCAGCTCGGGCGGCAGCTGCGCGTCCTCGCCCAGCGCGCGGTAGCCGACCTCCAGGCCGGCCCGCACCCCGAGGTCGCCGATCCTCAGCTCGTCCAGCAGCCGGGGCGCTCCCGCCAGCCGCCGGGCCAGCGTGTCGAGGTCCCAGTGCGGCCGTCCCAGGTAGCGGGCCCCGACGATGCGCACCGCCAGCGGCAGGCCCGAGCAGTAGCGCACCACCGCCCGGGCGGCGCGCGGCTCCGCCTCCGGCTGCCGGCGGCCGACGATCGAGCCGAGCAGGTCCAGCGAGGCCGCCTCGTCCAACGCGGAGAGGGTGACGATGTGGGCGCCGTCCAGGTCGGCCAGCCGGTCGCGGCTGGTGACGAGCGTCCGGCTGTCCGGACAGCCGGGGACCAGCGGGCGCACCTGCGCGGCGCTCCGCGCGTCCTCCAGCACCACCAGCACCCGGCGGTCGGCGGTGATCGAGCGGTAGAGCAGGGCGGCCTGCTCCTCGGTGGCCGGCACCTCCGCCTCGGGCACGCCGAGGTCCACCAGGAACCGGCCGAGCACCTCGATCGGCTCCACCGGGTGGTCCCGCCCGCCCAGGTCGGCGTAGAGCTGGCCGTTCCCGAAGCGCTCCCGCACGGCGTGGGCCACGTGCAGGGCCAGCGCGCTCTTGCCGACCCCGCCGGCGCCGGTGACCACGGTGACCGCGGCGGCGCCGCCCGGCAGGGCGTCGGCGGTGAGCCGCCGCGCCAGGTCCGCGTGCTCGCCGTCCCGGCCGACCAACACGTCTATTCGGGCGGGCAGTTGGGCGGGCCGGGGGCGGCGCCCGATCCACGGCGGCGGGCCGTCGGCCGTGGAGCCGCCGCCCTCGCCGCCCAGCAGGTCGTCCGCGGCCAGGATCCGCCGCTGCATCTCGCGCAGCTCGCTGCCCGGCTCCGCCCCGAGCTGGTCGATCAGCGCGGCCCGGGTCAGCTGGAACTGGCTCAGCGCCTCCGACTGCCGGCCGGCCCGGAACAGCGCGAGCATCAGCCGGCTGACCAGCGCCTCGCGCAGCGGGCTCTCCTGGACCTCGCGCCACAGCTCGGGCAGGATCTCGTTGTGCCGGCGCAGCGCGAGGTCGGCGTCCAGGCGCGACTCCAGGGTCTGCAGGCGCAGTTCCTGCAGGTAGCGGCCCTCCACGTCCCGCAGGCCGCGCGAGGGGATGTCCACCAGCGGGTCGCCCCGCCACAGCGCCAGCGCCGCCGCGTACTCGACCGAGGCGCGTTCCAGCTCGCCCGCCCGCACGTGCGCGGCGGCCCGGCTGCGGTGCGCGGTGAAGCGGCCGAGGTCGGTCTCGTCCTCGGCCAGGTCGATCAGGTACCCCGGCGCCTGGGTCCGGATCCGCCGCCCGGCGACCGCCCCCAGGACCTGACGGAGCCTCATCACGTAGGTGCGCACGGTCGCGGACGCGCTCGGGGGCGGTCCGCCGTCCCAGACCGCCGCCGCGATCCGGTCCACCGACACCACGTGGTTGGCGTTGATCAGCAGGAGCGCGAGTACCACCCGCTGGCGCGGTGCCGACACCGCACACTCACGCCCGTCCACCTGGACGGAAAGCGGTCCGAGCATCCTGAACTGCACGAGTGGCCTCGTTTCCTGGCACAGGGAAATAGCCCCGCCCGAAGCGGCGACCGGACTCCCCCGACGGTCGCGCTCAGTATCAACGGGATGACTCAAGTGAATGTATGGGGGCGCTCTATCGTCCACAACCGCTTCCCGGGATGGCCGCCCGCAGATCACGGAAACGAGCCAATTCTGACTGATCGTGAGGAGTCGGGTTTGCGATGATCCACCGTCAGCCATGCATGAAAAGTCGGCACTCGATCACGACCGGCCCTCCTGAGCTGGCTTGACATCCGTTCATCACACCCGCTGCTCGCTCCGCGCGGCACGCCGCCTCGCCGCGTCCGCACCGCCACTCCCACCGGAAGGACCCCCCGGCATGACACTCCCCGAGACCCTCGACAGCCTCTGGTGCCGGCGCTTCGAGCCGGCACCGGCCGGCGCCCACCGACTGGTCTGCTTCCCCCACGCCGGGGGATCCGCGGCGTTCTTCCGTCCCCTCGCCACCGCGCTGAGCCTGCGGGCCGAGGTCGTCGCGGTGCAGTACCCCGGGCGTCAGGACCGTCGCACGGAGCCGGTCATCGACGACATAGGACGCCTCGCCGAGGAGATCGCGGCGGCCCTCGACCCGTGGAGCGACGCCCCGTTGACCCTGTTCGGCCACAGCATGGGGGCCCTGGTCGCGTTCGAGGTCGCGCTGCGCCTGGAACGGGCCGGCCGCCCGCCCGCCCGGCTCCTCGTCAGCGGCCGCTCCGCACCGACCGCGCCGGCCGGGGTGCCGATCGATCCCACCGACGAGGAACTCGTCGCCGACATCAGGAGGTTGAACGGCACGGACGCCTGGATGCTGGCGGATCCGGAGCTGCTGGAGATGATCCTGCCCGCCGTCCGCGGCGACTACCGCGCGGTCGCCGGCTACCGGGGCAGTCCGGACGCCGTCCTCTCCTCGCCGATCAGCGCGCTGCTCGGCGACAGCGACCCCCGCGCCGCGGTCGACGAGGTCCGCCGCTGGTCCGCCCACACCTCGGGCGAGTTCGACCTCACCCTCTTCCCCGGCGGCCACTTCTACCTGGTCGACCGGGCCGCCGAGGTCATCGACCTGCTCAGCACCCGTCTGGGATAGGACGCGCCCGGGATCGGACGCGCCCGGGATCGGCGCGCTCCGTCCGGGGCCCGCAACGCGTTGTCCGCGAGCCCGGCCGGCGCGGCCGGCAGCGACCGGGCGGGCACCGCCCGAGGTGCACGGCCCGTGGCGGCGCCGGGGTCAGCCGGTCGCGCTGCCCGGCGCCGGCACGGGCCGCGAGTCGAGGCCGTGCTCGGCGGCGTACCGGACGGTCTCCGCCAGGTACGAGTGCTCGCTCTCGCACCACTGTCGCGCCTCGGCCGGGGTGGTGAAGCGCGGTGGCTCGTACCAGGGGCCCGCGGCGGTGAGCGGCGGGCGTCGGCGCTGCGGGGTGAGCAGGCGGGCCGCCGCCTCTGCGTGGTGCAGGTACCAGGAGCGGAGGCGTTCCCGGGCGGCGGCGCGGTCGGCGGGGCCGGTTTCGGCGGTGGCGCGTTCGGCGGCGTAGCAGCGCAGCAGGTCGTGGAGGCGGTAGCGGTCCGGGCCGGCCGGGTTGAGCAGGTGGGCGGCGGCGAGGTGTTCGAGTACCGGCCTGGTCGCGGCGGTGGCCGAGCCGGAGAGTGCGGCGGCCGCGGCCGTGCTGACGCAGTTGCCGGGGGCCAGGCCGAGGAGTCGGAAGAGCCGCTGCGCGGCGGGTTGCAGGGCGCGGTAGGAGAGGTCGAAGGCGACCCGGACGGCGGAGGTGGCGTCGCCGTCGATCTGGAGCGCGGTGAAGCGGTCCTCCGCGTCGCGCAGTTCGGCGGCGTGCTCCACCAGGGTGCGGTGGGGTCGTTCCGCGAGGCGGCCCGCGGCGATGCCGAGGGCGAGCGGCAGGTGGCCGCAGGCGGCGGCGAGTTCGGCGGCGGCGCGGGGTTCGGCGCGGGTGCGGTCGGCGCCGGTGATCCGGGCGAGCAGTTCGACGGCGTCGGGCTGGGGCAGGACGTCGAGCACCAGCCGCCGGGCGCCGTCGCAGGCGGTGAGCCCGGCCAGCCCGTCCCGACCGGTCACCAGGGCCAGCGAGCCCGCCGAGCCGGGCAGCAGCGGGCGGACCTGTTCGGCGTTGCGGGCGTTGTCGAGCAGGACCAGGACCCTGCGGTCGGCGAGCAGCGACCGGTACAGGGCGGCGCTCTCGTCGACGGTGCCGGGTATCCGCTCGCGGTCGGTGCCGAGGGCCCGCAGGAAGCGGGCCAGCGCCTCGTCCGGGGCCAGCGGCGGGCCGAGGGCGAACCCGCGCAGGTTGACGTGGAGCTGACCGTCGGGGAAGCGCTCGCGGACCTGGTGGGCCCAGTGCACGGCGAGGGCGGTCTTGCCCGTCCCGGCGCCGCCGGTCACCACGCCGATGCCGGCGGCGCCGACCGAGCCGGCCGATCCGGGCGGGTCGGCGAGGCCGTCCAGGGCGCCGAGTTCCGCCCTCCGCCCGACGAAGGTGGCCAGCGCGGGCGGCAGTTGGGCGGGCCTGGGCACCTGCTGCCGGGCGCGGGGCGGGCGGGCGGCCGGGGCGGGCCCGTCCTTCAGCAGCTCCTGGTGCAGGAGCTGGAGCTCCGGCCCGGGGTCGAGGCCCAGTTCGTCAGCCAGCTGTCGCGCGAACCGGCGGTAGGCGGCGAGCCCGTCGGCCTGCCGGCCCGCCCGGTGCAGGGCCCGGACGAGCTGCGTCACGAGGCGGTCCCGGAGCGGGTGTTCGGCGACCAGCGCGGTCAGCTCCGGGACGGTCTGCCGGTGCCGGCCGAGTTCGGCCTCCAGGTCCAGGCAGTTCTCCCAGGCGGTGAGCCGCAGTTCGTTCAGTGCCACCGAGCCGGCGGCCACCAGGCTGCCGGACAGCCCGTCCAGCACCGGGCCGCGCCACAGGCCGAGCGCCGATCGGAACTCCTCGACGGCTGCCGCGGGTTCGCCGTGCTCGGCCAGTCGGCGCGCCACCGACACCCGGTGGGCGAAGGTCAGGGCGTCCACCTGGTGGCCGTTCGGTGCGATCCGGTAGCCGGGGCCGTCGGTGAGCAGCACCGGCGGCCCGTCCTGGGCGGCGGCGAGCTTGCGCCGCAGCAGCCCGGCGAGGTTCCGTACCTGGCGGTGGGCCGTGGCCGGCGGTTCGTCGCCCCAGACCGCGTCGACCAGGCGGGCCACCGGGACGACGGCCCCGGCGTTCAGCAGCAGGGTGCCGAGCATCCGCTCCTGCTTGGCCCCTTCCGTCCGGGCCCGCCTACCGTCGTCGGTCCACACCTCCAGTGGCCCCAGAATCCTGAACTCCATGCGTCCCTCCCGTGGATGGCCGACGTCGAGCCGACCCGGATACCTTCGAAGCTCGTGACCACTCAATGACGGACTCGTGTCAACTTTGTGCATCCGGTTGGGAGTCTTCTCTCACCGGCCCCGCTGGGGCCGGCTCCCCCACGCTCAAGGAGCAGCTGGATGAAGCGCATGAAGCAGGCCGCAGCCCTGGCCGTCGCACTCGGCCTGGCCCTCGTCCCCCTCTCGGCAAGCACCGCGCAGGCCGCCGGGCCGGCCACCCACAAGGGAATGACCTGGCAGAGGCTGGCGTCGGGCCCCGAGGGGACCGTCCAGGTCGGCGGCCCGGCGCACTCGACGCCGAGCGACCCGTACAACGGCGACACCCTCCCGTCCGTCTCGCTGCCGGTCCTCTGCATCAACGTGGACGGCAGCCCGGCGCCGGACGGCATCAGCATCGGCTTCTACAACGGTTGGTCCGGCGGCACCGTCGCGCTCAGCCAGCCGGTGAAGGGTTCGCGCCTGAACAGCCAGGCCGCCGCGAACAGCGTCTGCCAGGCGGCCTTCGGCACCGGCTGGCGCCAGGCCGAGTTCCACGACGGCCGCTACGGCCCGAACCTGGACTACGTCGGCGGGTGGAGCTTCTGGGCGTACGGCAACATCGCCCCCAACGCCCGCTTCTGGACCGCCATCAACGACCAGCAGGCCAACCCCTGGAACTGACGGCGGCGCGGTGGTGACGGCCGGGCGGGGCGGCGAGTAGTCCGCCCGGCCGTACCGCCTCCTCCTCCGGTTCCGGACCGGAGCCCTCGGGGCACGGCGCGAGGGCTCCGGTACGAGCGGCCCGGTCACCCTCGGACGGCCGGGCCGTCCGGCGTTCGGGGTCCTCGGCGTTGCGGGAGGCAGGGCGGGGGTCTCGCCGGTCGGCGGGTACTCCGGGGTGAGGGGCGCGTGGCATGGGGCAGGAACTCCTCTGCCGGGAAGGCGTCGTGGGTGCGGGGCGGACCGGACCCCCCCTTCAGGGGCGGCACCGGGACAGACCTTCCCATCCGGCGGCGACCGGTGACATCCCAGGTTTGCGGGAGGCGCGACGACCTCTTCCCTGTGGTAGGGAGACGGCCTGTTGCGGACCGCTCCACAGCAGATCCCCAGGCCGGAGATCTGGGGCCTTCGTGCTGTCCGGGCTCGCACCGGGTTCCGGGTCGGGGCGGTGGCGAGACGAGGGCGGGGGCGGGGGCGGTCGGGCGGGGCGTCAGGCCGGGGGGCGGCCGAGTCCGGCGGTGTACGGGGCCGCGAGAAGTGCGACGAGTTCGCGGCGGCTGCGCACGCCGGTCTTGGTGAAGGCCGACTTCAGGTGGTCCTGGACGGTGGCCGGGCTCAGGAAGAGCCGGTGGGCTATGTCCCTGGTGCTCAGGCCCCGTACCGCCTGGAGGACCACCTCCTGCTCGCGGGGGGAGAACCGGTGCGCCAGCAGGGACAGCGGGATGACGTCGACCGGGCTCGCGGGCTGGGCGACCAGGGCGACGCTGCCCCGCGGGCACTGGTCGAGCAGCGAGGCGCGGACGGTGAGCCACTGGCCGTTGGGGCGGCGCAGCCGGGTCCAGGCGTGGGCGCCCGCGTTAGCGGAGGTCGCGTGGGTGCGAGCCCGCTCGGCGAGGTAGACCAGTGCAGTCGGTACTCCGGCGGGGCGGTACTGCGACTCGGCGAGCTCCTCGAACAGTTGCCGGGCCCCGGAGTCCGCGGAGGCGAGCTGACCGGTGGGGCCGATGACGGCGACCCCGAGCCAGTACGGTCCGTCCAGCGGGTCCGCTCGGACGTCCTGCCCGTCGGGGGTGCCTGCGGTGGGCAGTGCGTAGTCGCGCAGGGTGGCGGCCACAGCCCGGGCGGCCCGTTCGGCCAGTCTCTGCTCGCTCGCGCCGAAGGGTGCCGATCCGGCCTCGCGCATCAGTGCGGCGGCTCCCCACCGCCCGCCGCCGACATCGAAGTTCATCCGCAGCTCGTCGCCCAGTCCGTTCTCGGCGAGCAGCTCCCGGTAACGCACGCTGCGTTCGGGTCGGCCCCCGGTGGCGCGGTGGACCGTCTCCACGACGCGGCCGGCGGCCCGGATGTCGGCGAACCGGGTGGTGTCGTCGGACCACATCTCCAACCAGATGGCGTGCTCGAAGGCGGTCGGCTGCAGGCCGTCGGCAACGGTGGAGGTCAGGAAGCCGGTGACCGGATCGGCCCCGTGCAGGCAGCCCGCCTCGGACCCGAGGGTGGGTCCGAGGACGGTGAGGAGCTGCCGGAAGAACTGCTCCAACGGAAGCTTCGCCGCCGCCAGATCGTCGATCTCTCCCATCATGCGGCGTTCCCTGGCACGGAATGATGTCATCTCCTCACCATAGGGCCGAGGTTGGCGGGCCCCCCGCAAACCTGGGATGTTGCCGGTCATCACCGACCGGGAAGGTCCGCCCTGACCGTGACCGGCGAACAGGTTGTTTGATGGATCATCACTCCTGACTGGCTGAAAGGTAGTTGATGAACACCGGGCAGCCCGGCATCCGGACGCCGGGTGACCGCGGAACGGACGGCCGCCTCCGACCGGGAACGGCCGCCCGTTCCGGCGTCAGGGCCGCTTGCGGACCAGGGTGATGCCGTCGGCGACGGTCAGCAGGGAGATGTCCACCCGTTCGTCGGCGTACAGAGCGGCGTTCAGTTCGCGGACGCCCGCGGTGTCCGGGTCCTGTGCGGCCGGGTCCGCCACCCGACCGAAGAACAGCGTGTTGTCCACCACCAGCAGGCCGCCGGGCCGCAGCAGAGCGAACGATCCCTCGTAGTAGCGGGGGTAGTTGGCCTTGTCCGCGTCGATGAAGACGAGGTCGAAGGACTCCGGTCCGCGCTCCGCCGTCAGCTTGGCCAGGGTCTCCACCGCGTCGCCGATCCGCAGCTCGATCCGGTCGGCGACCCCGGCCTGCTCCCAGTACCCGGCCCCGATGGCGGGCCAGCGCTCGGTGAGGTCACAGGTCACCAGCTCCCCGCCGGGCGGGAGGGCGCGGGCCATGCAGAGGGTGCTGTACCCGGTGAACGTGCCGATCTCCAGGATCGACCGGGACCCGGTCAGCGCGACCAGCAGCGCCAGCAGTTGCCCCTCCTCGGCCATCACCTGCATGGCCTCGCCGGCCGGTAGGGCGGCGGTCTCGGCCCGAAGTCCCGCCAGCAGCTCGTCGTCCCTGAGCGAGGTCCCCCTGATGTAGTCGAGCAGTTCCTGCGTGGGTGTCACCTGTTGGGCCATGGGACTCCTTGTCGGGTGTGCGCGTCCGGGTCCGGACGCCGGTCGGCGGGCTCGACGGGGCGCGGCGGGGCGCGGAGGAATTCGGCGGGGCGCGGAGCGGGAAGGACGGGCGGGGGCTACGCCCCGCGGCGACTCGCCGACGTCCGCCCGAGCACCGAGCGGAGCCGGTGCCCGACCGGGTCGAGTCCGGCGGTGGCGGCCAGTTCCAGCGCGGACCTCAGGTTGGCCTGCTCGGCGCACCACCAGTCCTCGGCGTCCGAGTGGCAGTCGGGGGCGGGCGCCCAGGGGACGAACACCGGCCCGAAGGCCGGTCCGCGGACCGGGCCCGCGTCGCCGTGGCCGACGGACGTGGCGAGCTGCTCCTCGGCCATCCGCAGGTAGCAGGTCAGCAGCCGGCGCAGTGTCTCGGCACGGCGCTCGGGCGGGTCCTCCGCCTCGGCCCGCTCCCTCGCGTAGGCGCGCAGCAGATCGTCGAGATGGTAGCGGCCGCAGCCGCGGGCGTGCAGCAGGTGGGCGTCGGCGAGGGTCTCCAGGACGGCTTCCGCCGTGTCGACCTGGCAGTCCAGCAGGACGGCCGCGATGCGGGCGTCGGTGTGCTCGGCCCCGACGGCGCCCAGCATCCGGAAGGCGGCGGCGGGGTCGGGTAAGGACGGCAGCCGCGGGGCGTCGCGCTGCAGGGTCCGGTAGTCGCGTTCCAGGCCGATCCGGACGCCGAGGTCGCCGACCCGCAGTTCGTCCAGCAGGCGGGCGGAGCGGGCCAACCGGGCGGCGAGCCGGCCGAGGTCCCAGTGCGGGCGTCCCAGGTAGCGGGCGCCGACGATGCGGACGGCGAGCGGGAGGCCCGCACACCGCCGGACGACGGAACGGGCGGCCTGCGGCTCGGCCTCGACGCGCCGATGGCCGACGATCGAGCCGAGGAGCTCCAGGGAGGCGGGTTCGTCCAGGGGTTCTAGGAGGATGGTGTGGGCTCCGTCCAGGTCGGCGAGCCGGTCGCGGCTGGTGACGATCACCCGGCCGGCCCGGCCACCGGGGAGCAGCGGCCGGACCTGCGCCGCACCGCGTGCGTCGTCGAGGACCACCAGGACCCGGCGGTCGGCGGTGAGCGAGCGGTACAGCAGGGCGGCCTGGTCCGGGTCGGCGGGGATCGCCTCGGCGGCGACCCCGAGGTCGGTCAGGAAGCGGGCGAGCACCTCGCCGGGCTCGGCGGGATTCTCGGTGCCGCCGAGATCGGCGTAGAGCTGCCCGTGGCCGAACCGGTCCCGGACACCGTGCGCGACGCGGAGCGCGAGCACGCTCTTGCCGATACCGCCGCTGCCCGTGACCACGGTGACCGCGGCGGTCGGCAACTCGGCCAGCAGCCGGTTGGCGAGTTCGCGTTCCTTCGCACTCCGGCCGACCAGTTCGGGCGGGCCGGCCGGCAGTTGGGCGGGGCGGGGCCGGCGCGGCTCGCCGGGGTACGGGCCGGGCCGCTGCGGCTCCGGCCCGGCGGTGTCGGCCTTCGGGGCATCGGTGCCCGCGGAGTCGTCGGCGGCCAGGATGCGCCGTTGCATCTCCCGTAGTTCCGGGCCGGGTTCGGCGCCGAGCTGGTCGATCAGCGCGGTGCGGGTCAGCTGGAACAGGGCGAGCGCCTCGGACTGCCGGCCGGCCCGGAACAACGCCAGCATCAGTCTGCTGACGAGGGCTTCGCGCAGCGGGCTCTCCTGGACCTCGCGCCACAGCTCGGGCATGATCTCGGCGTGCCGGCCGAGTGCGAGGTCGACGTCCAGCCGTGATTCCACGGTCTGCAGGCGTAGTTCGTGCAGGTAGCGGCCCTCGACCTCGCGCAGCGTGCGGGAGGGGATGTCGACCAGTGGTTCCCCGCGCCACAGCTCCAGGGCGGCGGAGTACTCCGCCGAGGCCGGTTCCAGCTCGCCGGCCCGGATGTGGGCGGCGGCCCGCGCGCGGTGGGCGGTGAAGCGTCCGAGGTCGGTCTCGTCCTCGTCCAGCTCGATCCGGTAGCCGGGGGCGCTGGTGAGTATCCGCCTGCCGGCCTGACCGCCGAGGACCTGGCGGAGCCTCATCACGTAGGTGCGGACGGTGGCCGCGGCGCTCGGCGGCCGGCCGCCGTCCCAGACCGCCGCGGCGATCCGGTCCACCGACACCACGCGGTTGGCGTTGATCAGAAGCAGGGCGAGCACCACCCTCTGCCGGGGCGCGGGCACCTCACGCTCCCCTCCGTCCACCCGGACGGACAGCGGGCCGAGCATACCGAACTGCACAGACGGCCTCGATTCATGGCGGCAGAACAGGGCGACGGGATCAGGCCTGCCGAGCAGGCGACGCACGGCTTTCCTCTCCGCTCGTCGTCCTGCGGGTCGATCCGCAGGCTGCGACGGGCGGCGCGCGGGCGGCGGGTCCGCACCGCTCTGCAGCGGGGCGAGTTCGTCGAAGTCGACGAGCCGGGTCTCCCCCAGGGCTCCCGTGTGGTCGGGCGCCGTGCTGTCGGCCGCGGTGGCCGGATCCCGGACCGTGGAGTTCCCGGCGCCGGGGCGCACCTGGGCGACGACCACGAACGCCTGCCTGTGGGCACTGCGCAGGATGTCCGCGAAGATCTCGTCGAACTCCCCGATCCGCGCCGGGTCCCTTGCCTGAGCCACTCCTGCTGCTGCGCCGACGGCTCGGTGGGGACGTCCGGCTTCAGGTTCCGGACGGCCGCAGACACCGCCACATCCAGGTCGGTGCGGCCTTCGGGCAGGTGCTGGCCGGCCGTCTTCGCCTCGGGGGTGGTGCCGTTCGCGAGAGCCGTCCGGCCTGCCGGAGGTTCCCAGGGTGCGCAACCGGCTCCGGACGATCTGCGCGTCGGTGCGGGCCGGGCGGGCTGCCGGGAGCGTGACACCATCCCCCGACCGGGCGAGCAGCGCCTTCCCCTCGATGCCGCCGGCAACCTCTGCTCCGGGCAGGCCGGGCGGGGGCACCCCCGGTAACGAGTACAGCGCCACCACCTGGACCGTGATCGGCTTGCGGCGCCGCACCCGGTCACCGTGCGGGCCCTGACCGGGCCATGGCCGTCCCGTTGTACCGCCGTCGCCGGTCGGACCTTCGTGGCCCTTCGCGCCGTTTCGGCCTGCCGCGCCGTCGCGGCCGCCGGGCCGGTGGCGCGCGGGTTCCCGGCGGCCGGCGCCCCCCGGCGAAGCGACATCGCTCACCGCGCCCCCTTCCGGTAACGCCGCGACTCCCGCTACCAGAACCGCTCGGAACCTCGCGCCCCGGACGGCCCGGGCGGAGCGCGGCCCGAGGCGCCGCGACCCGGTGGCCGCCGTTCCGCCCGCGCGCCATTCGGACACCAGTAATTCGTGCAGAGTCGACACCGGCGACCTGCCGACGGAGCATGCTTCCCACATCATGGAACCCCCCTCCACTCTCGAAAACCACCGGCCCCAACAGGCCCGGCACGTTCTAGAGATGCGCCCCCCGCGCTTTCATCCCGCTGCGTTATCAAATCGTTACTCTCTGCACGGCGCGAACACCCTGCAAACATCGACGAAAGCACGCACCAAAGGGTCGCCCGTATGCGCACCATTCATCCGCGCAGGAGCCCGGGGAGATGAACGCATGATGCGGAGGCTTCCCGGTGGGCAATCCACGGGCCCGCCCCGGCCGTCAAGGCCGCTCCGGTGTGCTCGCCCTCTCTCGTACGAACCAAGACGGTCTGTACGACCGGCGGGAGGCTCGCGCAGGCTTGCAGCTTCCGTAGCGTCATGTGGTCAGGTGGAGCCGTCCTCATTCGTTCGCGAAAGGCCCTCCGCCGATGCCCACGTCGTTCTTCGTTTCACGTCAGGCCAGGATCGGTGACGTGGCGGCCCTCGTAGGCACGACACCGCGAGCGATCCGGCACTACCACGACATGGGCCTGATCTCCGAGCCCGGACGGGGCAGCGACGGCCGTCGGCGCTACGGCTTCCAGGACGTGGTCCGCCTCCTGTGGATCCGGAAAATGGCCGAAGCGGGAATCACCCTGGACGACATCCGTGACGCCTTCACCAACACCGCAACCGTCTCCGAGACCGGCGAGAGCGAGGGGGGCGGCATAGAGGCCACCCTGGCTCGGCTGGAGGAGGACCTTGCCGCCCGGGCGGCAGAACTCGCCCGCCAGCAGGCCCGCGTACAGCGGATGCGTGCCGAAGGCAGCCGGATGGGCCTGCTCTCCGAGGCAGTCACCGGTCGCTTGAAGAACCTCCCCGAGGGCTCGCTGCGCCAGGACGATCTGGACACGCTACTCGTCACCGAGCGGATCTTCGGCCCGCTCGGCGCGGCCGTGCAGGCATCCCGGTTCATGGCGCTGGCCGCCCACCCCGAGCTCCGGGCCGAGTCCGACCGCGTGGACGCTGCCGAGGAAGCACTCGACGACACCGTCGCCGTCGACGACCCACGTGTTGCCGAGACGGCCGCCCGGCGCCACGCGTTCGAGAAGACCCTGATGGCGGTGATCGAGGAGTCGGGGATCGAGGAGGAGGAAGCAGCCCTCCTCGACGCCCTGGACGCCGCTCACCCGGAGGCCGCCGAGGACACTGCGGAAACGGAGGCCGAGGAGGGCGGCATGAGCGTGTTCGAGGCCGTCACCAGGTTGCCTCACGGCTTCTCCCCGGCCCGGGTGCGCTGCGCGGAACTGGCCCAGGAACTCGCCGACCGCGACTGAGCCGGTCCGCCGGAAGTCCCGCGCGGAGAAGGCCCGGATCGCGGTCACCTTCCGGGCGACCTCGGAGAAGGCGACCCGCCCGTACCGCCCGAGGGGTGTCCCTCGCCCGGCAGTTCACGCTCTCGGTGCCGACCGGTACCGACCGGTGCACTCGCAGGGGGCTCTGGGGGGGGTGCTCGGGTCCACGGTTGTAGGGTCGGTGCCCATGATGCTGAAGAGGTGGACTTCCCGTGTCCTTCTGATCGACGAGCGTGATCGTCTCCTTCTGCTCTGCGGCCGGGACCCCCGCAGGCCGGGCGCGCAGTGGTGGTTCACCGTCGGCGGCGGGGTGGAGGACGGGGAGGACTACGCCCAGGCCGCGGTGCGCGAGGTGCGGGAGGAGACGGCGCTGTCCCTGCCCGTCGAGCGGCTGAGTACGGTCGTCTGGACACGGCAGTCGCTCCTGACCGTCGACGGGCAGCGCTTCGACCAGTACGAGGAGTACCGCCTGGCCCGCGTCACTGCCGCCGAGGCGAGCACGATCAGGATCGACACGGCCGAGGCCTGCTACGGGTACCGCTGGTGGGCTGCCGAGGAACTGGGAGCCACCTCCGAGACGGTCCGTCCCAAAGGGATGGCCTCCCACCTGACCAGGCTGTTGACGGCAGTCGGCGGGCCCCACCCGGAGCCCGTGCTGCACCTGGGAGACTTCGACGAGGACACCGACCCCGAGTAGGGGCCGGGCCGGCCACCCCGTACCGGACGCGGAGGCCACCTCCGGGCGGACACCCCGGGTCAGCGCTTGGACTGCCAGTAACCGAACTGGCGGAGCGGGTCGCCGTCGAGCGACCACGGCCAGGCGGTGGCCACGTCACCGAGCAGGTCGAAGGTGTCTGCGCTCTCACGCGAACGGCCCGCCTGGACCAGGGCGAAGGCGAGCACGTTGAGGTCGGCCAGGGCGGCCGCGTGCCGTAGGTGGCCGGGGCGGGGCCAGTCGGCCACGGCCGCGTCAAGCACCCGGGCGGCACGCTCGTTCGTCCACTGGCGGCGGACCAGCAGCGCCTCGATGCCACCCCGGGCGGCGATCCGGGCGTGCTCGTCGACCAGTGCGGTCAGCTCCACGCCCACGGCCGGCGTGTTCGGGGGCACCACGGCCCGGAACGCGTCCATGAACTCCGACTGCCTGCTGCGCGAACCGCACTCCTCCGGCGACAGGTAGCGCAGCATCTGCAGGTGCGCCTCGCGGTTCCAGGGGTCGCGTGCGCGCACCTCGTGGAAGACGGCGAACAGCTCGCGCGACTCCGCGCGCGTCAGGCGCAGGATCCCGAGCAGCACCACCCAGGGGGTCGGGTCGTCGGGCGACGCTTCGGCGGCACCGTAACAGTGGTCGGTGGCGGCTCGGGCGTCCTCCATCCGTCCCGTGTACCGGCCGCGGACCAGCTCCACCCACGCCTCGAAGACCTGAGGGTTGGCGTTGTTCGGGCGGCGCAGCCGCCAGAAGCGGGCGAGCGACGAGGGCGCGGCGGCCTCGGCGAGGACGGCCAACCGGTGTGCGCGACGGTCCCAGTCCGTACCGGCCTCCTGGAGAAGCCGCTCGACCTGCTCGATGCGAATGGCATCCTGGCCCGGCATCGCGGCGGAATTCAGCTGGCGCCGCACGCGACCGAGGGCGGCGTCGTCGAGTTCCGGCCGCACTCGCGGGCCTGAAGCGCGAAGTCTTCGAAGGATCGACACGGGCCAGAGCCTAGGCCGACAGTCGAATTTCGGACAGTCTCGGAGGAGGATCGTTATGTCCGGGCAATTCCGGTGACCGCACCTGGGCAACCTCGATCTCCCGGGCAGGTACTGGCGGATACGGCCAAGCAAAATTCAGGTAAGGCTGCCCTAACTTTCCTTTGGCCCCCGGAGGGCGGGGCGACACGTCCCTCCCTCCGACACAACGCGGGCCCGGCCGGCAGTCAACAGACCAGCGCGACGAACACGCTCGGGGAATTCGCTCACGGATCCTCGTCAGCAAAGGAAGCGGGTGTCCGGGCAGCGCCTCACTCGGCGTCCTCGTCGGTGAAGGAGAGTCGTACCGCCACAAGACCGCCGCTCTCGTCGAGGTCGGCGAAGACGGGGAACCATCCGTCACCCCAACTGGTCATCGAGAACAGCACCTGGGCGCCGCCCACCTCGACGGTGCCCGCCTCCAGGGCCGAGGAACGCACCTCGCGCATCGCCTGCCAGTGGTGGGAGTGCGGCCGAAAGTCGAACACCAGGCCATGTCGGGGATGCGCGTCCTTCCAGGCCAGCAACGCCTCGGCCTTCTCCACTGCTTCGGCGATCTCCAGGTCGGCCCAGCCGTAGAGATCCTCCTCGCCAGTCGCGCCGAGCCGGGGAGCACCGAAATCTCGGGCCACCTCGTCCTGTGCGCCACCCCAGAAGGCCACATCGGCCAGACCGTCCAACGGCTCGTCGTGTTCCCAGGCCCCGAGCGAGTCGGCGTCGCCGAAAGCCACTCGCGCCCAGTCCACGCAGATGTCCCCCAGCGGGACCGACTTCGCCACCGGCACATCGGTGACCCTGACCCGCATCTCCGCCCACCCCGATCCGTCGCCGACGCGGGTCGCCTCCACGGGAAGAGCCCGATCGCGGGGCAGACCACCGAGCGCGACGGCCGGAACGCCGAAGGCAAGGAAGCTCCCGCCGCCTGCCACCCCACATCGGCGGACCCGCTCCCGATGCGGCACCCGGCCGTCGAAAGGCTCCAACCGGGCATCGAGGCCACGTTCACGGCAGTGCGCCTCGAAGTGCCCGGCCACCTCCGCGACTCCGGACGCCGGAATGTCGTACAGCGTCGTTCCCGGCTGCCGGTCGAAGGACCTCGCGGCAGCCTCGGCGTCGGGCCCCACTATCTCGAAGTCCACCGCGCGGACGATGTCGTCAGCCATCGCCGGGTCGTGGACACCCAACTGTTCGGGATCGATCCCGGCGGGAGACTCGTCCCCGCTCCACATGCCGAGGTAACCGCCGTCGATGATCACCAGGTCACCGGACGGGCACGTGATCCGGCCCAGCTCGAAGATCTCTTCCATAGCCGGGGAGTCTAGGAGTGTCGTCCGACACCAGGCCTCGACGAGGGCCGACGGCACCATGGCCGGGGCCGCCGTCGAATCCGGACGTGGCTGCCCGCCACCACCCCGGAATGCAGACGGCCGCGTCTCGCCACCGCGACCGGGAACCCACACTCCCCGACCCGGGTCGACGCCGGCGGCAGGGGGCCCGACGAGCGGCGCAGCGAACCCGCCGGGGCCGGGAGCACGGGCTCGTGTGCACGGGTGGAGGGACTCGAACCCCCAGCCTGCCGCTTTGGAGACGGCTGCTCGTCCAGTTGAGCTACACCCGCTCAGCCAGGCCGGACTCGAACCGGCGACCTACGCCTTATGAGGGCGGTGCTCTACCAACTGAGCTACGGGCTGTCGGCCCTGGTGGCCGCGTGCCTTGATTCTGCGGCACGGCCCCACCGGGCGTCACCCGGTTTTCCGGTGCGCCACAGAGCATGTCAGGCGGCCCCGGCGAAGCAAGCCGGCCGGCGTCCGATCCTCTGCCGTCACCAGTCACACATCCGCCTGCACCGTCCCGCGCTGCGGCTTCCCGTGGTCGCCGAAGACGTTCGCGTCGAGCTCGCGGTGAGCGTCGTTGTCGGGCATGCCGCGCAGCAGCAGGTCGCGTGCGGCCGTCAGCGGTCGACGGGTGCGCCCGGCGGAAACGGGAGGTCTCGGCGGTCTGCTACAGGCCGAACTACGGTGGACGTGATCCGGTACGGCGGTCCCTCCCGTCCCGGCCGGGGCGGCAGTGACTACCGTGGACGAAGAGGCCGAACTCCTCCCCACGTGGGGAGGCCGCAGGTCTGACAGGAGCCGGTTGTGAACGACCTCGGTGACGGCAAGGCCTCCAGCGGTGTGCGCGGGTATGCGTTCGCGGGTCGCGAACGCGAGATGCGGGCACTGCTGGGCGCGGTGTCCGGGAAACGCCCGGCAGTGGTCCTGGTGGAGGGCGAGGCGGGGATCGGCAAGTCGCGGCTGGTCGCGGAGGCGTCCACGGTGCTGGGCACCGAGGGCCTGCGGGTACTGGTGGGCGGCTGCCATCCGCTGCGTGAACCACTGGCCTACGGGCCGGTGGTCGACGCACTGCGCCGGGTCGGAGCGTGGCTGCCGTCCGTGGAGCGGCTGGACGTGTCGGCGGGGGCGCTGGCGCCGCTGCTGCCCGACCTGGCCGGCGCGCTGCCTCCCCCGCCGCCGCCGGCGCCGCCGGATTCCCCCGGGTCGAGCGGGCAGCGGTCCCGGGTGGCGTCGGGGGTACGGACGCTGCTGGAGGCGGTGGCCCCGACCGTGCTGGTGGTCGAAGACGTCCACTGGGCGGACGAGGCGACCCGGGAGCTCCTCCTCCTGCTCGCACGGGACATGCCCGCCGACACCGCGCTGGTACTGACCTACCGGGCGGAGGACCTTCCGGTCGGCCGGCCGGTGCTGGGTGCCGCGTTCCGCCGTCCGCCGGGCACGGGCGGGGCCGAGATCCGGCTCGGGCCACTCGGCGAACCGGAACTGCGGGCCATGGCGCGGGACGTACTCGGCGACCGGCCGAAGCCGGCCCTGGTGCGGGCCCTTCTGCAGCGGAGCGGGGGTCTGCCGCTGGTGATCGAGGAGGACCTGGTCACCCTCGCCGCCGTGCCGCCCGGCACGGACCTGACAGTGCTACGGGTGCCGCGAAGCCTGAGCGAGGTGCTGGCCGAACGCAGGGCCCGGCTGGGCCCGGACGCCGCCGCTCTGGTCAACGCTGCGGCGGTCCTGGCGGTCCCGGCCGGACAGTCGCTGCTGGCCGACGCGGCGGGCCTGGACGGGGACCGGGGCGAGGCGGCCCTGCTGGAGGCCCTGGGCGGAGCGGTGCTGCGGCAGGTGGGCCCGGACTCCTACGGGTTCGGGCACGCCCTCGCCCAGGAGGCCGTCTACGGCGCAATCCCCGGGCCGGTACGCAACCGGGCCCACCGGCGGATCCTTCAGGTGCTGCTGTCCCAGGAGCCGCCACCACTCGTGCAGATCGCCCACCACTCCCGCGCCCTGGGCGACCTGGCTGCCTGGCTGCCCCGCGCCCAGGCAGCCGCCGACCAGGCCACCGCGGTCGGCGACCACGGCACCGCCGCCGCCCTGCTGGGCGAGATCCTCGACCAGCCCGGCCTCACCTCCGAACAGCTCACCCGCGCGGCCCTGGCCATGGCCGTGGCCGCACACTTCCGTACGGACCGCACCGCCTCCGTGGCGGCGCTGCGCCGGATCATGCTGCTGCCCGGCCTGCCCACGGCGGCTCGCGGCCAGATGCGATCGGCCGTCGCGATGGCGCTGATGTACCAGGAGGGTGATCCGGGAGGCGAGGAGGAGATGCTGACCGCCCTGTCCGAGGTGGAGGAGAGCGACCCGGTCTCCACGGCCAGGATGCTCGGCCTGCTGGGTGTTTCCAGGACCGGCCGGTTCTCACTCGCCGAACAGCGGGCCATGGTCGAACGCGGATTCGCCCTGCCGGCGGCCGGCGAGGACCACTACGCGCAGATGCTGCTCCACCTCGCCAGGTTCGGCCAGCAGTGCGTGGCCGCCGATCCCGCCGCCGCCGAGCTGGTGGCGGTGCTGCCCCGCGAGAGTGACGACGTGCAGATGCTCCAGGGCACGGCGATCTTCCTCACAGCCAGTGTCGGGGGCGCTCTCCCCGTCGGCCACGACCGGTCGGCCGCGCAGGCCCTCGCCGAGGCGACCGCATTGGTGGCGCGCACCAACATGCAGACGCTGGACCTGCATCTTCACACCTTCCGCGTCGTGCTCGACTGGCAGGCCGGGCGCTGGGACGAGGCCGAACGGGGCCTGGAATCCTTCCACGAGCGTTATCCGGATCGTCCGCTGGACGCGGGTGGGCTGCTGGCGACCGTCCGCGGTCTCGTCGCCGCCGCCCGTGGCCGCACCGCCCAGGCCGCCGACGCCTTCGAACAGGTCCTCACCCGCGAGGGTCTGCACCTGGACTCGCTCGCCGCCGCCGCCGGCGCCGCCCGCCTCCACCTCAACCGCGACGACCCCCACGCCGCCTGGCGCGCCCTGACCGACCCGCACGACTTCCTGACCTTCCTCGACCGCAAGGAGGCCTGGACCCACGCCTGGGACCTCGTCCCCACCGCCGTCGAAACCCTCCTCGCCCTCGACCGCACCGACGAAGCCGAGGCCCTGACCACACGCCACACCACCGGGACCGAGGGCCGCGACGCGCCCGGCGCCACCGCCGAACACCACCTGTGCCACGGCCTGCTCCTGCAAGCCCACGACCCCGACGCCGCGATGACGGCCTTCGACCTCGCAGCCACACGATGGACCGCCATCGGCCGCCCCTACCCCGCCGCCCTCGCCGCCGAACGCGCCGCCCGCACCCGCACCGACCTCGACGACGTCTCCACCCGCCTCACCGCACCGATCGCCACCTTCGAACACCTCGGCGCCACCTCCGACGCCGCCCGCTGCCACCGCACGCTGCGGGAACTCGGCAAAGTGACCTCCAACCCCCGCGGCCGGGCCGGCTACGGCGACCGCCTCTCCCCCCGCGAAGAACAGATCCGCGACCTCCTCACCACCGGCGCCACCAACAAGGACATCGCCGCCGCACTCTTCCTCTCCACCCGCACCGTCGAGAACCACGTCGCCCGCATCCTCGCCAAACTCCGCACCACCCGCGCCGACCTCACCGACCCACCCGGCTGAGACGCCGCCGGTAGTGACGGCGGCGGGCGGCGGCCTGGTGGCGACTGCGGCATTCCGGCCGCCGGTGAGGCAGTCCGCTCGGCGTTGCGTTCGGAGGATTCGCCTGCGCCCGGAGAAGGCGGCGGACTCCTGGACGGTCGGGTCCACCGGGTCGCGGCTGTGTGCCGGGCGGTTCAACCGCCACCGACAGGGCGCGCTTCAGTACGACTTCAGGATGACAGCTGATCGGCAAGGAGTCTGACGACGCCCGCCGGTTGACACCGGAGGATGTGACCACCCCAAGGCCTCGAAGCACCGGTTGTGGAGCAGCGGCCCTCCCGATGACCCACCCGCCCTGTTCGAGCCCTGGAGCAGCAAACCTTACGGAAGCGCAGGCCGCTGGTGCGTGTTGCGGGCTCGGCGCGTGAAGCGCCGCCGTCCCCGAGTACCCGGTGACGCGTCGGACCAACAACTCTGGACCGCCACCCATGCACGTGACCACCCCCGCCAGCTACCTGGCCCAGCTGTGTCGAGAGCTCACCGACTTCACCTGGAGACAGACCCGCGCCTGTGCCTACGCCATCGCGCTGCTCGCAGGTGTGGCGGCTTCCACCGCGCTGCCGAGTTTGCCGCTGGCCCGCTACGACATACTCGTCGTCTACGGCATCCTGCTCACCCTGACGTTCTGGCGGTGCGGCTGGGAGACCGGTCGCGACGTCGCCGTCATCGCCGTCTGCCACGTCATCGGACTGGTATTCGAGCTGGTGAAGGTGCACCTCGGCTCGTGGAGCTATCCGGAGCCGGCGGTACTGAAGATCGGAGGCGTCCCGTTGTACGGGGGGTTCCTCTACTCGGCTGTCGCCAGTTACGTGTGCCGCGCCTGGCACCTCTTCGACCTGCGGCTCACCCGCTACCGCCGCTGGCCGACGGCTGTGGTTGCGGCTTTGATCTACGTCAACTTCTTCACCCATCACTGGCTGCCCGACGCGCGCTGGCCACTGGCCGCCATGCTGTTGGCGGTCACCGCCGGCACGACGGTCAGCTACCGCGTCCGCGGCGACCGGCGACGCATGCCTCTCGCGTTGTCGTTTCTCCTCATCGGCTTCTTCCTCTGGCTGGCGGAGAACCTGGCCACCTACTCCGGTGCCTGGCGGTACCCCCACCAGCTACAGGGCTGGGAGCCCGTTGCTCCCGCAAAGATCGGCGCATGGACGCTGCTGATCAGTGTCACGTTCGTCCTGGCAACGATCGGCAGACTTCGGCCGCCCAAGAGTCCGCGCTCTCCTTGACGCCTTCCGGCCTCTCGTAGCGGGGCCCGGTACGCCGACTCGGCTACGGCAAGGAAGTCCGGTCACGACGAGGTTCGGACGATGCCGTGCCGCCGGCGAGGACGGATGGCGGGGCGGCGGTGTGGCCGCCGAAGTCCGGTCCGTGGCCGCCTGAGTCAGCTCCCGCCGGACGACGAGTGAATACGTTTCCTCCAAGGTCAGTGAAGTACTGAACGAGGAGGTAGGACGCGTGGAGCCAAGCCGGCACGACACCTGCGTGATCGGGGCGGGGCCTGCCGGACTGGCAGCCGCCAGGGCCCTGGCGGAACGGAATCTTCCGTACACGCATCTGGAGCGGTACACCCGGTCCGGCGGCATCTGGGACATCGACAATCCAGGTAGCCCGATGTACGAGTCGGCCCACTTCATTTCGAGTAGGACGCTGTCGGGTTTCGGTGGATTTCCGATGCCGGACCACTTCGCGGACTACCCCCCTCACCGGCAGGTCCTGTCGTACCTGAGATCTTTCGCCGACACCTACGAACTGACGGACCGCATCGGGTTCGACGTGGAGGTCGATGCCGTCGAGAAGAACGCGGACGGCACCTGGACCGTCACCCGGACCGACGGGCCGGCAAGCGTGCACGGCCAGGTCGTCGTGTGCACGGGCTCGCAATGGCACCCCAACGTCCCGGAGCTGCCGGGACAGTTCAGCGGGGAGGTCCGGCACACCGTCCGCTATCGCGACGCGGAGGAACTGCGGGGCAAGCGGGTCCTGGTCGTGGGCGCGGGGAACTCCGGCTGTGACATAGCCTGCGACGCGGCCCGAACCGCAGCCTACGCGGTGATCAGCATGCGACGCGGGTACTGGTTCATTCCCAAGCATCTCTTCGGCCGGCCGGTGGACACCGTCTCCGACGGTGGACCGCACCTGCCGATGTGGCTGGCGCAGCGGGTCTTCGGCGCCCTCCTGCGGATCATCAACGGTGACCCGACGCGCCTGGGTCTGCCGAAGCCGGACCACAGGCTGTTCGAGACCCATCCGGTCGTCAACTCGATGCTGATCCACCACCTCCAGCACGGCGACATCACCGCCAGGCCCGGGATCGCGCGTACCGAGGGTAAGACCGTGTACTTCACGGACGGCACGACGGACGACTTCGATCTCGTCCTGCTGGCCACGGGGTATCGCCACCAAGTGCCGGTCGCGCAGAAGTATTTCGGCGACGAACAGCATCCGGATCTGTACCTGTCGTCGTTCTCGCGCAAGCACGAGGGCTTGTTCGGAATCGGCTTCGTCGAGACCAACTCCGGCGCGTACCGGCTCTTCGACTCCCAGGCGCAGATGATCGCCGGGTACATCCATGATGCGCAGCAGCGGTTGCCGAACGCTGAGCGATTCGCCCGCATGATCCGTGCCGACCGTCCGGACCTGTCCGGCGGGCTGAGGTTCGTCGACTCGCCCCGCCATGCCGGTTACGTCGACGGCGAGACGTTCAGGAAGTACCTGGGGAAGGTCGCGGGCGAGATGGGCTGGCGAACCGAGGGCCGGCCTCCGCGGGGGGCGGTCTCGTCGCTCTGCGGAGGCGAGGGCATGAGCAGGTCCGACCTCACCGACAAGACGGACGGGCACAGGGGGCCGGTGGAGGAAGTATGAACCCCGACAAGATGCTGCAGGTCATCAGTCCCGCCTCCGGTGAGCTGATCGCCACCCTGCCCGCAGCGAGCGCGAACGACGTCGCCAAGGCCGCCGGGCAGGCCCGGCAGGTCCACGACACCGGGGTGTGGTCGCGGATGCCGGCCGGGCAGCGGGGCGCGGTCCTGCTGAGGCTGGCCGACCTCATGCAACGCGACGCCGAGATCCTGGCCGGGCTGGACAGCGAGGACGCGGGCAAGCCCATCACGGAGTGCCGTACGGGCGACGTGCCGGGTGCGATCGAGTCACTCCGCTGGTTCGCCGAAGCGGCCGACAAGGTCTTCGGCCGGGTCTCGTCCGGCCGGCCCGACGGTCTCGGCCTCATGATCCGCGAACCGGTCGGCGTCGTCGCGGCGATCCTGCCGTGGAACTACCCGCTGGCCGTGGCCACGTGGAAGATCGGGCCGGCCCTGGCTGCGGGCAACTGCCTGTTGGTCAAACCGGCCGAGGCGACACCTCGCTCGGCCCTGCACCTGGCCGCACTCGCGGCCGAGGCCGGCCTTCCCGACGGAGTGCTCACGGTACTGCCCGGGTACGGCCGGGAAGCCGGGGCGGCCCTGGCCCTCAGCCCCATCGTGGGAGCACTCTCCTTCACCGGGTCCACCGCGACCGGCCGTCGCATCCTCAAGGGCGCCGCCGAAAGCAACTTCAAGCGCGTCTCGCTGGAGACGGGTGGCAAGAGTCCCCAGGTGCTGATGGCTGACGCGCTCTCCTACGGCGACGACCTCATCGACAACATGGTCGAAGCCGCGTTCCTGACCATGGGACAGAACTGCACGGCCGGCTCCCGGATCCTGGTTCACCGCAGGATCGCCGAGGAGGTCCTGGAGCGGTTCACGGCTGCGGCAGGACAGCTCGTCATCGGCGATCCGGCCGACCCGCACACGCAGATCGGACCGCTCATCAACCGATCCGCCTTCGACCGGATCACAGGAGCTGTGGAGGCCGCCCGCTCCGGCGGAGCCCGGGTCCGGACCAGAGGCCTGCCCCACGGACTGCCTCCGCACGGCGCCTACTACCCACCCTCCGTGGTCACCCACGCCCCCGACGACAGCGACATCCTCACCGAGGAGCTGTTCGGTCCGGTCGTCACGGTCCAGACCTTCTCCTCCGAGGAGGAGGCGGTACGCATGGCCAACGCCACCGAATACGGTCTCGCCGCCTCGGTCTGGACCCGCGACCTCGACTCCGCACTGCGGCTGGCCCGCGGCATCGAGGCAGGCGTGGTCTCCGTCAACACCTACAGCGAGGGGGACATCACCACACCGTTCGGCGGCTGGAAGCAGTCGGGTTTCGGGGGAGCGGAGAAATCCACCGACGCCTTCGACCAGTGGACCAGACAGAAGACCATCTGGATCCGAACCCGCTGATCCCGGCCACACCGGGCGGGCGCGACCACCGACCGTCACCCCGCGCGCCCCGCCCCCCGGAGCATCTGCTCCCGCAACCGGACCGGGGACGTGCCGTACCAGCGGCGAACCGCACGGCGCAGCGCCCGTCCGTCGGAGAATCCCGCCCGGTGGGCGATGTCGTCGAGCGTCAGTTCGGATCGAAGCAGAAGCTCTTCGACGCGCTCCCGGCGCACTCCCTCGACGAGCGCCTCGTACGTGGTGCCGCACCCGGCCAGCCGACGGCGCAACGTCCGCTCGCTCGTCGAATGCCGCCGCGCCTGCTCGCCGAACGAAGGCACCATCGGTAGCGCCTGCGCGACAGAGATCTCCAGCACCTCCAGCAGATCCTGCTGGTCACGATGGGAAGCCGTCTGCGCGTCCAGCATCTCCAGCGTCGCCGCGTAGCTCACCGGATCCCGGCCGGGCATCCGGGTTCGGGCCCACGCGGGAGCGATGACCATACGGTTGACGGAGGCGCCGAATCGGACCGGGCAACCGAACAAGGGTTCGAACAGGTCCTGATGCCGCGGAGGCGGAAAGGAGAACTCCACCGACCTCGGCGTGAACGCCGCACCGACGGCCAGCCGGGACACTGTGACCACGGAGGCGAAGGCCTCTCCGCTTAGGAAGGAAGCCACAGCCGGATCCAGGGCGGGATCGGGAAGATCGGCACGCAGCACGAAAGCGCCGTCGTCCTCACTCGCACCGGCCGACCACACCACCATCGCCCCGGACAGGTTCTGGTACCTCACCCCGGTCTCGATGGCGTGCCGGAGGGTGTCGTCGGCCATCAGGGCGAAGCCGACCAGCCCCCACGCGGTCAGGTGCTGCGCCGCTCCGACCCTCAGCCCCAGACACTCGTCCTCGGTGAGCTCCAGCGCACGGCGGATCACCGCACTGCCCTGCCGGTACGACACCCGCAGCGCGGCGGAACGCATGACCGTCTCGTCCAGGCCCACCTGCTTCAACACGGGGCGCAGATCGGCGCCACGTTCCTCGGCGACGATGACGAGATAGCGCAGGATGTTCGGCTGGATCGTCGCCGACGTGCTGCGGTTGGTTCCGGGAAGGCCCGCCGAACCGGGGACAAGGGACATTCGCGCTCACATCCTCCTCGGCGACAACCGTAGGCGAATCGCCTCACCGGACGCATGACCTGGCCGCCGAAGTCCCCTGTGCGGCCTCTGGCGCCCGGATAGCGCAGACCAACGGCACAGCGCGCAAGCGAACAACAGTAAGCTACACAAGTAGGCCGATCACCCCGAAGCGGCAAAGTCAGTAACCGCGCACTGCGGGCCTTGCGCTCGGCCGGCACGTGTCGGTGCGAGGGCTGCGCCCTGCTGCAGCGCGACGAACCGGAGTTCGAGCAGTGCCGTGACCCGGAGCGGGTGGCCACGGCCGCGACGAATCCCGCTCCCCCACCTGATAGGAAGAACACAGCACAATCCTGATCGAAGGGGGCACGGAAGAGATGGCCGTCCTGACGCCGAGGCGCCTCTGGAAGGGATCCAGCAAACCGCAGCGCACCGAGCTCTACCTCCGCTGGTCGCTCTACCTCGTGCCGCTGGTCATGCTCCCGCTGATCATGCTCGCCATCGCCGCCGCCCCGGACGTCCAACCGAACACCGACGGCATCGCCCAGGTCTGCCTGGTCGTCGTCCTGGGCACCACCCTGCTGACCCTGCGGGCCCTGCGCACCTCACTCGACCACTACCTGAAGCGGCCCACCGACCACCTGCGCTGGCTCGTCGCCGTGGGCGTCGCGGCAGTGGCCGGTTCCTGGGCCGTGCTGCTGCTCGGCCCGGACGGCAGCGGGCCCGGCAGTCCGTACGCGCCGCCGTTCACCGCCGTGGTCGTCTCCGCCCTGCTGGCCAGTGCCTTCTGCCCGGTGAGCGTGGGCCTGCCGGTCGGCCGGGCGTGCCTCGCCGGGGCGCTGGCCCAGCTCCTGATCGCCCCTGCGGCCCTCCTGGCCGGGCTCAGCGCCCCGACCACGGCCGGCCTGCTGCTCGGCAACCTGATCACGCTCGCCGCCGTCGGCTTCAGCTGCCGCAGCTTCGCCTGGTTGCAGTCCGTCGTCTGGGAGCTGGACGCCGCCCGCGAGGCCCAGGCCCGGCTGGCCGTCGCCGAGGAGCGGCTGCGGTTCTCCCGGGACCTGCACGACGTCATGGGCCGTAACCTCGCCACCATCGCGCTGAAGAGCGAGCTCGCCGTCCAACTGGCCCGCCGGGGCCGGCCGGAGGCAGCCGACCAGATGACCGAGGTGCAGCGGATCGCCCAGGAGTCCCAGCGCGAGGTCCGGGACGTCGTCCGCGGCTACCGCACGGCGGACCTGCACGCCGAGGCGATCGGCGCCCGGGCCGTCCTGCGCGCCGCCAACGTGGCCTGCGCGATCGACCTGGGCGAGGACGCCGACGACCTGCCGCTGCCCGTGCAGTCGGTGTTCGGCTGGGTGATCCGCGAGGCCACCACCAACATACTGCGCCACAGCGAGGCCGCCCACTGCTCGATCCGGCTGCGGCGCGAGGGGAACCGGGCGGTGCTGGAACTGGAGAACGACGGGGTGCCGGCTGTGCCGATCCCGTCCCAGGGCAGCGGGACGGGGCTGCGCGGACTGCGCGAGCGCCTCGCCGCCCACGACGGTGAGCTGACCGTCCCGGACGCCGGGGCGGGCCGGTTCCGGATGCTCGCCAGCGTCCCGCTCTGACCCCGCCGGCCCCGCCGGATCCACCCAGCCGCTGCCCCTTCACCTCGCCGGTCACCCACTCAGCTTGTCCCCCAACCTCTGCCCGTGGTCGGCCCCTGGCTGACCACGGGTTTTCGTGTTCGCAGGACAGCCGGACGACGTCCGCGTGATCATGTGCTTCGGCCGCAAGGCACGATGACGACTCCGATTTCCGTGCGGGCTTCTACGGATTCCTCACTGCCCGGGCGGACGCGCTGTTCGAGCTGACCGATGCCATGCTCTGCGCCGACGGACCGGTGACGACTCTGGTCGACCTGACGCCGACGTCTGAGCACCGGCGCGGACACGGTGCGCTGTACGACGGGTTGAACCGTGGCCGGATCGAGGTGGACCGACTCCGCGCCGAGTTGTCCGACCTGCCTCTTCCCAGAGCGGCCGACGGACGGATCGTGCTCGCGGTGGACGTCAGCCCGTGGCTGCGCTCGGACGCGCCGACCAGCGCCGATCGGCTCTTCTGCCATGTCTACGGGCGTGCGAAGAGCACATCGCAGTTCACCCCGGGCTGGCTGTACTCCTTCGTGGCCGCGCTGGAGTCCGGCCGCACCTCGTGGACGGCGGTGCTCGATGCGGTCCGTCTCGGCCCGCAGGACGACGCCACCGCGGTGACCGCCGACCAGCTCCGCGACGTCGTCGACCGCCTGATCGCCGCCGGGCACTGGCAGGCCGACGATCCGGACATCCTCGTAGTGATGGACGCCGGCTACGACGTCACCCGCCTCGCCTTCGTCCTGGCCGACCTGCCCGTGGAACTCCTCGGACGGCCCCCGGGCCGCGGGACAGGCATACGGGGTCGCGGTGATCCGCGAGAAGCTCACCGAGATCCTCCGGTCATCACCGGCGTCGTCGCCGCGCACGCCGCCCTGCAGCCCAAGGGCCGCTGGATCAAGCACCTGAACACCTAGTAGTACTTCGTTAGGTCTGGCGTGGTCCGGTGCGCCCTGGTCGGTGTTTGGTGGGTAACTCGCGGTGGCAGGTGGGGCATTCGCCGGTCC
>NZ_JBEXNT010000099.1:0-37254 GCF_040611255.1 Kitasatospora sp. NPDC002965
ACCACCGGGAGAACGACCTCGTGCTCCTCGAAGCGGGTCATGGCGAGAGGGTCCGCCAGGAGCACGCTGGTGTCGAGAACGTACGTGCGCCGGTCTGGTGTCCGGCGGCTCTTGGAACTGACCACTAGGCCTCCAGGGCGGATGACCCTGCGTCATCCGCGGCAAGCCGGCCCCCGCTGCCCCGGTGGCCTCGGGGCCGGTCTGCCTGGAGTATTCCCAGGCGGGGGGCGGTGCATTCGCGTCCTCGGCGAACTGACGGATCATTGCCGGTGAACGTTTGGCCTCGCCCCGCCACCGGGTAGATCAGCCCCTACGGCGCTCTCCGCCCGGGCGGCGGCCGATCCCGCCCGACGGCCCCTGCAGCGGCCCCTCCGGCAGCCCCTCCGACCGTGCCCGCACGGCGCTCCCGGGCGGGCCGGGCCCCCTCGACCGCAGTCGCGGTACGCGCCGGGTCAGAGTCCCATCCGCCGGTGCCGCTCCTCGTAGGCGCGCAGCGCCCGCAGGAAGTCGACCTTCCGGAAGGCCGGCCAGTACGCCTCGCAGAAGTAGAACTCGCTGTGCGCGCTCTGCCAGAGCAGGAAGCCGGAGAGCCGCTGCTCGCCCGAGGTGCGGATGACCAGGTCGGGGTCGGGCTGCCCCCTCGTGTAGAGGTGCTCGGCGATGTGCTCGACGTCGAGGATCTCGGCCAGCTCCTCGATCGAGGTGCCCCGCCCGGCGTGCTCCTGGAGCAGCGAGCGGACGGCGTCGGCGATCTCGTGCCGGCCGCCGTAGCCGACGGCCACGTTCACGGTGATCCCGTCGATCCCGGCGGTCTCCTCGGCGGCCTTCTTGAGGACGTCGGCGGTGTGCTGCGGCAGCAGGTCCAGCGCACCGACCGGGTTGACCCGCCAGCGGCGGGCGGCGGCCAGGTTGGTGACGGCGTCCTCGATGATCCCGAGCAGCGGGACCAGTTCGCCGGCCGGGCGGGAGAGGTTGTCGGTGGAGAGCATCCACAGGGTGACGACCTTGACGTGGGTCTCGTCGCACCAGCCGAGGAACTCGCTGATCTTGTCGGCCCCGCGCTGGTGACCGTAGGCGGTGGACCCGCCGGTCGCCTTGGCCCAGCGGCGGTTGCCGTCGAGGATCACGCCGATGTGGTGCGGGGTTCGGGCGAGGTGCACCTCGACCCGACGGCCGTACAGGCCGTACATCCCGTCCAGCAGGGTGCGCAGACCCGGCGTGCGTTCGACGACATCGCGCAGACCCATGCTTTTCGGCCCCTCCGTGCTCACTTCACCGGGTGCTTCACAACCCCCGGCGCAGCCTACTCCCGCGTTGTGTCGGCAAGGAAAGCCGCAGGTCCCGGGAGGGTCACGGTCCGGTGCGGAGTCTGTTGCGACGCGTGTGGCCCGGATGGCCGGAAGGCGCCCGCGAGAACCCCGGGTGTCCACAGGGGCGCCGGATACGGAACGGTCTCCGATTCCTTAAGGAATCCGTAAGCCGACGGTTCAATGCTTGACGACCACTAATGGTCTAGTCCAGCTTTTGACCCAAGGCGGAACGAACACAACCGGACCGCCCCACCGAGGCAGTACTGCGGACCTCCCCTCCCCCACACGCGGCCGCCGCGCCCCCCACCGCGGCGGCCGCTCCTCCCCACAGGAGCGCACCTCCATGGCCCGTACGCTGAACCAGCCCGCGCACAAGCGTCGGCGCAGCCCCCTCCCCGCCCTCGCCGCCGGCGCCACCGCCCTCGCGCTGGCCGGCACCGGGCTCGCCCTCTTCGCCGGGGGCGCCAACGCCGCCGCCGGGAACCTCGTCGGCAACGGTGGCTTCGACTCCGGCTCGCTGAGCGGCTGGACCTGTACCGGCGCCGCCCGCGTCGTCACCACCCCGGTCCACTCGGGTGCCGGCGCGCTGCAGGCCACCCCGGGCGCCGCGGACACCGCCGAGTGCACCCAGACCATCAGCGTGCTGCCCAACACCAGTTACACCCTCAGTGCCTGGGTCCAGGGCCCGTACGTCTACCTCGGCGCGCGCGGCACCGGTGGCACCGACCCGAGCGCCTGGTCCAACCAGAACAGCTGGAACCAGCTCTCCACCACCTTCACCACCGGCGCCAACGCCACCAGCCTCACCCTCTACCTGCACGGCTGGTACGGCCAGAGCGCCTACCTCGCCGACGACGTCGTGCTGAGCGGCCCGGGCGGGACCACCACCCCGACCCCCACCCCGACCGTCACCCCCACCCCGACGCCGACCGCCACGGCCACGCCGACCACGACGGCCTCCCCCACGGCCACCGCGACGCCGACCCAGACCGTCACCCCGACCCCCACCCAGACGGTCACGCCGACCCCCACGGCGACCAGCACCGGCAACCCCAACACCGGCCTGCCGAAGCACGTCGTCACCGGCTACTGGCACAACTTCGACAACAAGGGCAACAACCTCCAGAAGCTGAGCGACGTCCAGAGCGCGTACGACATCATCGCGGTCTCGTTCGCCGACTCCGTCGCCAACCGCCCCGGCGCCATCACCTTCAAGCTGGACGCGGAGCTCTCCGCGGGCCTCGGCGGCTACACCGACGCCCAGTTCCGGGCCGACGTGAAGGCCAAGCAGGCGGCCGGCAAGAAGGTCATCATCTCCATCGGCGGCCAGAACGGCGCCATCCACGTCAACGACGCGGCCGCCGCGAGCGCCTTCGTCGAGACCGCCTACGCGGTCATCAAGGACTACGGCTTCGACGGCCTCGACGTCGACCTGGAGAACGGCCTCAACCCGACCCACCTGGGCAACGCGCTGCACGCCCTGCAGGCCAAGGTCGGCCCGAGCTTCATCCTGACGATGGCGCCGGAGACCATCGGGATGTACTCCACCGCCGGCTCCTACTTCCAGCTGGCGCTGAACACCAAGGACATCCTGACCGTCGTCAACACCCAGTTCTACAACTCGGGCGGCATGAACGGCTGCGACGGCAAGGTCTACAACCAGGGCACCATCGACTTCATCACCGCCCAGGTCTGCACCCACATCCAGGGCGGCCTGCGGCCCGACCAGGTCGGCATCGGCGTCCCCGCCTCCTCCAAGGCGGCCGGCGGCGGCTACGTCTCGCCGAGCGTCGTGAACAACGCCCTGGACTGCCTGGCCACCGGCAAGAACTGTGGCAGCTTCGTCCCGCCGGCCAAGTGGCCGACCATCCGCGGCGCGATGACCTGGTCCACCAACTGGGACGCCAACAACGGCAACGCGTTCTCCAACGCGGTCGGCCCGTTCGTCCACCAGATGCCGTAATCCCCCACGGCGCGCCGCCCCGTGAGGGTGGGGCCAGCGCGTCGGCGCCGGGCCCGTCGTACCTTGACCGGTACGACGGGCCCGTCCGCCGTTTCCGGGGCGGGTGCGCCACGGCGGGTGCGCCACGGCCGCGGCCCGCGCTACGGATGGACCAGGACCGTGAGCAAGGTGCCGAGCAGCAGGAACGGACCCATCGGCACCTCCCGGCCGCGCACCGGACGCCGGCGCACCAGGGCCGCCACCAGCACGCCGACCGACCAGAGCCCGGCCAGCAGCACGACCGTGATCAGCCCGGTCAGCGCCGCGGACCAGCCGTACCGTCCGAGCAGCGCGCCGAGGCCGAGTGCCAGCACGGTGTCCCCGGGGCCCATCAGTCCCAGCCAGACCGGCAGTTCGAACAGCGCGCCGGCCGCCAGCGCCACCAGCAGGCAGCGCAGCAGCACGTCCGGGCTGCCGTCCACCAGCTCCAGCACCGTCAGCAGCACCGCGAGCCCCGCCGCCAGCGTCAAGCTCAGCGGGTACGGCAGCCGGTGCACCCGGGCGTCGGTGAAGCCGAGCACCACCCCGACGCCGGCCGCCCAGAGCAGCAGCAGCGCGTCGGACGGCCGGCCGGCCGTCAGCGCGGCGGCGGCCGCGGCGGCGGTGACCGCCTCCACCTGCCAGGCGCCCGGGCCCAGCCCGCTCCGGCAGCCCGGGCAGCGGCCGGTCGGCGGCAGCCCGCGCAGCTCCCGCGCGCAGGACGGGCAGGTGGTGCACCACGGCTCGCCCTCGGGCACGGCGTACCGCACCACCAGGCCGCGCAGTGCCGGCGCCGCCAGCAGACCGGCCAGCACGGCCCCGACCACGCTCGCGATCACGACGTCCTCCCCCTCCGCGCGACGACGGTACGATCCGGCGGGTCCCGGTCAGGAACCGGCCGGACGCCGTCCGCGTCCGACTCAGGCGGCACCCCTTGATCCGGGTGCCGCGACCGACCACATCATCCACGGGGGAGACACACCTTGACGAAGCACCGGACCACTCTGCGCGCGGCCGTCCCGGTCGCGGCGCTGGCGCTGGCCCTGACGGCCTGCGGGCCGGAGAACGACGACCCGGCCGTCGTCGCCGCCCCGACCGCCGCCGGCACCACGGCGGGCGCTCCGGCGGGGGCCCCCACGGGCGCGCCGACCACCGCACCCACCGGGGCCCCGGCGGCCACCGGCGGCGGCGCGGCGGGAGGCGGCGGCACCGCGACCGCCAACCCCGCCCCCTCGGCCGCCACCAGCGGCAACCCGATCGGCGGGGCGAGCGGGGGCGGCAGCAAGATCACCTTCGAGAACCCGCTGCCGCTGACCGCCACCGGCAGCTACCTCGGCAAGACCAAGGCCGACGTGACCCCGGTCTCGGTGGTCAAGGGCACCGCCGCCGACATCGCCCCGTTCAACTTCAAGCCCGCCGACGTCGCCGGCAAGACGCCGTACTACGTGACCGTCTCGTTCACCAACAGGACGGGCGCCCCGCTGAACGACGAGTACTTCATGATGCGGTTCAAGGTGAACACCGACGCCAAGGCGACCGGCATCCTGGCGGCCCCGACCATCCTGAAGTCCATCCCGGCCTGCGACTCCGGCAAGAAGCCCGGCACGCTCGCCGACGGCCAGAGCCAGCAGCAGTGTGCCGTCTATCTCGTGCCCAACGACACACCGCCGCAGTTCCTCACCTTCGGCAGCGTTCTGGACACCCAGCCACTGATCTGGAAGGCGAGCTGACGCCTCCGCCTCCCGATCCAAGGAGTGGCTGAGCAGTAGCGTCCGGGCGGTCCGGCGGGTGTCCCACGACACGCGCCGGACCGCCCGGTTCTGCCCCTAAAGTAGGCAGGCATGCAGGTCATCCAGTCCAGCAAGCTCGCCAACGTCTGCTACGACATCCGCGGCCCGGTGCTCGACGAGGCGATGCGGCTGGAGGAGCAGGGCCACCGCATCCTGAAGCTCAACACCGGCAATCCCGCGCTGTTCGGCTTCGACGCGCCCCCGGAGATCCTCCAGGACATCCTGCGCAACCTCTCCTCCGCGCACGGCTACGGCGACTCCAAGGGGCTGCTCTCGGCCCGCCGCGCCGTGGTCATGCACTACGAGGAGCGCGGCCTGCACGGGCTGGACGTCGAGGACGTCTTCCTCGGCAACGGCGTCTCCGAACTCATCCAGCTGGCCATGACCGCCCTGCTGGACGACGGCGACGAGGTGCTCGTCCCCGCCCCGGACTACCCGCTCTGGACGGCCTCCGTCTCGCTGGCCGGCGGCACCGCCGTCCACTACCGCTGCGACGAGCAGTCCGAGTGGTACCCCGACCTCGCCGACGTCGAGGCCAAGGTGACCGACCGGACCAGGGCGATGGTCGTCATCAACCCCAACAACCCGACCGGCGCGGTCTACCCGCGCGAGGTGCTGGAGGGGCTCGTCGAGATCGCCCGCCGGCACCAGCTGGTGATCTACGCGGACGAGATCTACGACAAGATCCTCTACGACGACGCCGAGCACATCCCGCTGGCCACCCTGGCCCCCGACCTGTTCTGCGTCACCTTCAACGGCATGTCCAAGTCCTACCGGGTCGCGGGCTTCCGCTCCGGCTGGATGGTGCTCTCCGGCGACCGCCACCGCGCCCGCAGCTACGTCGAGGGCCTGACCGTGCTCGCCTCGATGCGGCTCTGCGCCAACATGCCGGCCCAGCACGCGGTGGCCGCGGCGCTCGGCGGCCGGCAGTCGATCAAGGACCTGGTGCTGCCGGGCGGCCGTCTGCTGGAGTCCCGCGACGCCGCCTACCGGCTGCTCAACGACATCCCCGGGGTCAGCTGCGTCAAGCCGAAGGGGGCGCTCTACGCCTTCCCCCGGCTGGACCCGAAGGTCTACAAGATCAAGGACGACGCCCAGATGGTGCTCGACCTGCTGCGGGCCGAGCGGATCCTGCTGGTCCAGGGCACCGGCTTCAACTGGCCGGAGCCGGACCACTTCCGGCTGGTCACCCTGCCGCGTCCGGAGGAGATCACCGACGCCGTCACCCGGATCGGCACCTTCCTCGGCGGCTACGCGCAGCCCTGAAGCGGGCCGGGCGCGGGCCGGGCGCGGACGGGACCGCAGGCCGGGACGGCAGGCCGGGCGCGGGCCGGAAAAGCGCTACGGCCGGAGTCCCGGTCCGGACGATCTCCTTGGTCGGGGAAAGATCGTCCGGCGGGGCTCCGGCCGTCCTGTCGCTCGTCGGTGCGCGATTCGTGCCACGCACCGACCACTTACTCGCCTTACTGAGGCTCAGGCTCAGCCGAGGCGGGCGACAAGGTCTCGGTACTCGTCCCACAGCTCGGTGGGCGTGTGGTCGCCGAACAGTTCCAGGTGGGCCGGGACGAGCGCGGCCTCCTGGCGCCAGATGTCGGCGTCGACGGTGAAGAGCAGGTCGAGGTCCTCCTTCGACAGCTCCAGGCCGGCGAGGTCGAAGGACTCCACGGTCGGCAGCACGCCGATCGGCGTCTCGACACCGTCGCCGGTGCCCTCCAGCCGCTCGACGATCCACTTGAGCACGCGGCTGTTCTCGCCGTAGCCGGGCCAGACGAACTTGCCCGCGCCGTTCTTGCGGAACCAGTTCACGTAGTAGATCTTCGGCAGCTTGGCGGCGTCCGCCTCGGCGCCGACCTTCAGCCAGTGGGCGAAGTAGTCGCCCATGTTGTAGCCGCAGAAGGGCAGCATCGCGAACGGGTCGCGACGCAGCTCGCCGACGGTGCCCTCGGCGGCCGCGGTCTTCTCGGAGGCGATGTTGGCGCCCAGGAAGACGCCGTGCTGCCAGCCGAAGGACTCGGTCACCAGCGGGACTGCGGTGGCGCGGCGACCGCCGAACAGGATGGCCGAGATCGGCACACCCGCCGGGTCCTCCCACTCGGGGGCGATGGTCGGGCACTGCGCGGCCGGGACGGCGAAGCGGGCGTTCGGGTGGGCGGCCGGGGTGCCGGACTCCGGCGTCCAGTCGTCACCGCGCCAGTCGGTGAGGTGGGCCGGCTTCTCGTCGGTGAGGCCCTCCCACCAGACGTCGCCGTCGTCGGTGAGCGCGACGTTGGTGAAGACCGTGTTGCCCCAGAGGGTGTCGATCGCGTTGGCGTTGGTGTCGACACCGGTGCCGGGCGCGACGCCGAAGAAGCCGGCCTCCGGGTTGATGGCGCGCAGACGGCCGTCGGCGCCGAAGCGCATCCAGGCGATGTCGTCGCCGATCGTCTCGACCTTCCAGCCCGGGATGGTGGGCTGGAGCATCGCGAGGTTGGTCTTGCCGCACGCCGACGGGAAGGCCGCCGCGACGTACTTGACCTCCGACTCGCCCGTGGGGCCGGCCGGCGGGGTGAGCTTCAGGATGAGCATGTGCTCGGCCAGCCAGCCCTCGTCACGGGCCATGGTCGAGGCGATGCGCAGCGCGTAGCACTTCTTGCCGAGCAGGGCGTTGCCACCGTAGCCGGAGCCGAACGACCAGATCTCCCTGGCCTCAGGGAAGTGCGAGATGAACTTGGTGGAGCTGCACGGCCACGGGACGTCCGCCTGTCCCTCGGCGAGCGGGGCACCGACGGTGTGCACGGCCTTGACGAAGTCGCCGTCCTCGCCGAGCTGGTCCAGCACGGCCCGGCCCATGCGGGTCATCACGCGCATCGAGACCGCGACGTAGGCGGAGTCGGTGATCTCGACGCCGTACGCGGCGAGCGGGGAGCCGACCGGGCCCATCGAGAAGGGCACGACGTACATCGTGCGGCCCTTCATCGCGCCGCGGAACAGACCGTTCTCGCCCTGGAAGATCTCCCGCATCTCGGCGGGGGCCTTCCAGTTGTTGGTCGGACCGGCGTCCTTCTCCTGCTCGGAGCAGATGTAGGTGCGGTCCTCCACGCGCGCCACGTCCGTGGGGTCCGAGGCGGCGTAGTAGGAGTTGGGGCGCTTGTCCTCGTTGAGCTTCTTGAAGGTGCCCTGGGCGACCAGCAGGTCCGCGAGGCGCTGGTACTCCTCGTCCGAACCGTCGCACCACTCGACGCGGTCCGGCTGGGTGAGCTCCGCGATCTCGCTCACCCAGGCCAGCAGACGCTGGTGGCGGGTAGGCGCGGCGCTGAGAGCAGCCGAGTTCTCGTTCGACACGATCGCTCCTTCACGCCATCCCGGCGGGGAGATGGCGTAGCGGGGTTTGAGGGTGATTGCAGCGTAGCTCCGGGTCCGGGCCCCGAATACGGCGGGGAGGCAAAGTTGGCGCATTTTTTACTACAGTAAGGATAATTACTGGCCAGTAGTGGAGCACCTTCGGCGGGTGCGGAACCCCGTCACCCCGACTTCGAACACTCCAAAACGTCCAACTAGTGACGACCGACACTTCCTACGCGTCAGTAACCTACGGAGCCGTAGGTAGCGGGTAGCATGCGGACATGACTGCTGAGCTCCTGGAGAGCACGGAGCGTGTCGAGCCCAAGCCGACATGGCGCGGCTGGCTGCACGCCGGAATGTTCCCTGCCGCGGTGGCCGCCGGGATCGTGCTGATCTGCCTCGCCGAACCGGGCCCCGCCAGGATCGCGTGCGCGATCTACTCGGCCAGCGCCTGGCTGCTCTTCGGGGTGAGCGCGGTGTACCACCGCTTCACCTGGGGGCCGCGCGGCGACGCGGTCCTGCGCCGGCTGGACCACGCGAACATCTTCCTGATCATCGCGGGCACCTACACCCCGTTCACCATCCTGTTGCTGGACGGCGCCGACCGGCAGTTGCTGCTCTGGGCGGTCTGGGGCGGGGCGCTCGCCGGGATCGCGTTCCGGGTGTTCTGGGTCGGCGCGCCGCGCTGGCTGTACACGCCGGTGTACCTCGCGCTGGGCTGGGCCGCCGCGTTCTACCTGCCCGACTTCCTGCGCACCGGCGGAGTCGCCGTCCTGGTGCTGATGATCGTCGGCGGCGTGCTCTACAGCGTCGGCGGCGTGGTGTACGGGCTCAAGCGGCCCGATCCGTCACCGGGCCGCTTCGGCTTCCACGAGGTGTTCCACGCCTTCACCCTCGGGGCCTTCATCACGCAGTACGTCGGGATCTCACTGGCGGCCTACAGCGCGGCCGGCTGAACCCGGCGCCCCGTGACGGGCGGTCGGCCGGTCCGCGGACCGGGCGGCCGCCCGTTCGGCCGTCCACTCGCGGACCGGGCGGTCGTGCGTCACCGCGGTCTCGTGACCGCGGGACTCGTGCCCCCGTGACTCGGGGCCGCGCGACCCGCGGGGGTCATATGCTCCGCGGGGGTCGTGCGGCGGCTGACTTCCGCGCACCGGCCGGTGGTGGCCGGCCGAACGCTCGTACGACCGGCGCTCGCGGACCGGGCGGCCGGGCGCCGCGGGCTCGCGCCCCGGGCCCGGCAGAGTCCGCCGGAGCCGCTCGGCCTGCCGCGCGTCGATCGCCTCGCGGGCCCGCCGGCAGCGCTCGCAGTGCGCGGCGTCCGGGCTGCCGCCGGCCGTCCGGTGACCGCGTGCCGGGGGCCGTCCACCCGGCTCGGCCGCCCGGTGGAGCAGCTGCCAGCGCAGCCCGACGTACACCATCAGCAGCAGCACCTCGACCCCGGCGACCGCCAGCACCAGCGCGGCGCCGTTGATCAGGTAGGCCGCGACCACCGCCAGCGCCGAGCCCACCACCACTGCGGCACCCCAGATCTGGGCACCCGACTTCCGACCAGCCATTTCGGCTTCCCCTTCCTGCGCCGGGCTCGTGGTCGGCTCCTGCCGCCCCACCCCTTCTCCGCTCTCGGCACGCATCGGCCCGCACTGACCGACCGCCACATCCTATCTACCGTCAGTCACCCGAAACCGCCCGAAAGCGGCGAACGACAGATCAACGTTGCGTCAATTCCATGTGCGGAACGCGCACTTCCAGGACACATCACGGAGCGTGACGATTCCGCCACCAGGGGCCGACATTGACGGGAGCCACCTTCTGGAGGTTACTGTCATTTGACAGCGACCATCTTCCAGGTCTCCGGAGGTTGTCCGTGACCACCCCGCCCACCGACCGGGCCCCGGCCCCGCCCGGGCCCGACCCGCGGCGCTGGCTCGCGCTCGTCGCCGTCGCCCTCAGCGTCCTGGTGATCAGCTTCGACATGACGGTCCTCAACGTGGCATTGCCCACCCTGGCCTCCCAGTTGGAGGCCACCACCGGGCAGCAGCAGTGGATCGTCGACTCCTACAGCGTGGTCTTCGCCGCGGCGATGCTCCCCGCCGGGCTGATCGGCGACCGCTTCGGCCGGCGCCTCGTCCTCACCCTGGGCCTCGCGCTGTTCGGCCTCTCCTCCGCCGTCGGCATGCTCGCCGACAGCCCCGGCACGCTGATCGCCGCGCGCGCCGCGATGGGCCTGGCCGGCGCGCTGGTGATGCCGATGTCCATGGCGGTGATCCCCGGGATCTTCCCGGCCGCCGAGCAACGCCGCGCCACCGCGGTCCTGGCCGCCGCCCTCGCCGTCGGCACCCCGCTCGGTCCGCTGATCGGCGGCTTCCTGCTCCAGCACTTCTGGTGGGGCGCGATCTTCGTGGTCAACCTCCCGCTGGTCGCGATCGGCATCACCGCCTGCCTGATCCTGTTGCCGGAGACCCGCAACCCCGCCGCACCCCGGATCGACCTGCTCGGCACCCTGCTCGGCGCCGGCGGCCTGGCGGTACTCACCTACGGCATCATCGAGGGCCCCGAGCGCGGCTGGTCCGACCCCCTGGTCCTCGGCACGATCGGCGGCTCGCTGGTCGCGCTCACCGCGCTGGTGCGGCGCAGCCGGCGCCGGCCCGACCCGATGCTCGACCTCACCCTGCTCGCCGACCGCACCTTCCGCTGGTCGGTGGTGGCCGCGACCCTGGTCTCCCTGGTGCTGTACGGAGCCTTCTTCGTGCTGCCCCTCTACTTCCAGAGCGTGCTCGGCGCCGACGCCTTCGGCACCGGCCTGCGGCTGATGCCGATGATGCTCGGCCTGATGGTGGCGGCCCGGTTCAGCGACAAGCTGGTCGCCCGGACCGGCCACCGGCCGGTGATCACCGCCGGGCTGGCCGTCCTGGCCGGAGCCCTGCTGATCGGCAGCCGGACGGACGCCTCCGACGGTTACGGCCCGGCGGCGGTCTGGCTGGTCCTGCTCGGGTTCGGCATGGGCCTGTCGATCATCACCGCCCAGGCCACCGCGCTGCTCACCCTGCCGCCCGCCCGGGCCGGCGTCGGTTCGGGGCTGCTCCAGACCTTCCGTCAGGTGGGCGGGGCGATCGGGGTCGCGCTCTTCGGCAGCCTGCTGGCCGGCTCGTACCGGGGAGCGCTGGACACCACCGAGCTCCCGGCGGGCGCCGCGGACCGGGCCGGGCAGTCGGTGGTGGCCGCCGACGCCGTCGCCGCCTCCACCGGGGACCCGTCACTGGCCGCCTCCGCGCACGCCGCCTACGTCCACGGGATGACGGCGGTGCTGCTGACCGCCGGGGTGGTCGCGGTGCTGTCGGCGGTTCTGGTCGCCCTCCGGATGCCGTCCGTCGAGCCCACCGGGCCCGCCGAGCCCTCCGTCGGCGGAGCGGTCACCGGCGAGCCCGCCGCCGACGGCCCCGGCACCGGTCCCGGACCGTCCGCCGCGCCCGCGGCCGATCACGGATAATCGAAGGTATGAGCGCAGCGCAGCCGACAGCGGCACCCCCGGCGGGCCCGGACGATCCGGTCCAGGCGATGCCGGCGGCGCCGCTGTCGCTGCGCGAGCGGAAGAAGCTGAAGACCCGCCGGGCGATCCGCCGCGAGGCGTACCGGCTCTTCGCCGAACTGGGCTACGAGAACACCACGGTGGACCGGATCGCGGACGCCGCCGAGGTCTCGCAGTCGACCTTCTTCCGGTACTTCGCCACCAAGGAGGACGTCGTCCTCACCGACGAGTACGACCCGGCGATGATCGCCGCCCTGCTGGCACGGCCCGCTGACGAACCGTTCCTGCGCTCCTGCCGGGAGGCCCTCACCGGGCTGATCCGCACACTGGTCCGGGACGAGCGCGAGGAACTCCTCGTCCGGATGCGGCTGGTCACCGAAGTCCCCGCGCTGAGGGCCCGGATGCGCGACACCGCCAACGACCCGCAGCAGCTCTACCTCACCGTGCTGATGCAGCGGGCCGGTGTCCAGGAGCCGACCTTCGCGATGCGGATCACCGCCGCCTCGCTCGGCGCGGCCACCACGGAGGCCGTCCTGCGCTGGGCCGAGAGCGGCGGCACCGAGGACATGGCCGAGCTGGTCAACCGCGCCTTCGCGATCATGGAGAGCGGCTTCACCGAGCTCTAGGCGCCCGGACGTACGGCAGGCGGCCGGTCCCGCGGCAGGGCCCGGACGGGCGCCCGGACCCGAACGGGCCCGGACGGGCCCGGGCCTGCGGCGGGGCCCGGTCGCCGTGCCGGGCCCCGCCGCCTCGGTCCGGCGCTACCCGCGCCGGACTCCCACCCGCCGCCGCAACGCGAGGCCCGCGCCCGCGACAGCGGTGACGCTCAGGGCCGCGGTCGCCGTCGCGGCGGGCAGCACGCTCCCGCCGCTCCCGGCCGGCTCACCGGCCGCGTCCGGGCGGTAGCCGCCGCCCTTGCCCGCCCGGTCGTACGCCGAGCCGGGCAGCTTGTCGCCGTACCGCTCCCGGACCAGCTGCCGGTACGCCGCCAGGGTCACCCCGGAGTCGCCCACCGAGCCGCGGGCCTCGTCGTCCAGTGGGAGCACCCGGCCGTCCCGCAGCACGTACCAGGCGTTGAGCTGCGGCTCGCGGAACGCCGTCCCGCCGCCGGTGCTCGCGGCCTGCGCCGCGTAGTCGTTCTCGTCCCCGCCGGAGGCGATGTTGACGACCCGCCAGGCGCCGCCCTCCTTCACGGTCCAGACCGAGGCGACCTGTCCGTCGGTCGAGACCACCCGGCTCGCGGTGAACTCCGCCCTGGCCACGGCCGCACCCGGGGTGCCGGCCACGAACGCCGCGTCCAGGGTGTAGACCGGCACGGTCTCGCCGGTCAGCCGCGGGGCCGCCGCACTCGCGGCCTGCGCCTCCTCGGCGGCGCCGATGGTGAGCTGCTTGGTCGGCGGGACGCCCTTGCGGGCGAAGAAGCGCCCCAACTGGTCGAGCACGGCGGGGCTCTGCACCGCGCTCCTGGCCTGGGCCAGCTCGGCGGCGGAGACGGGAGCGGGGCCCTGTGCGGGCTCTGCCGCGGACGCCGCCGGAGCGACGGCCAGGCCGATCCCGGCCGCCAGCAGGACGCCGGCGGCGACGTTACGGATGCTGGTCATGGTCGCCCCTCACGCGCCGATCCGGTACAGGGAGTGGGTCCAGGAGAACGTGCCGTTCGACACGTAGTAGTTGTAGTCCGCCCAGTTGTAACGGGTGTTGGACGGCCACGGGTCACCCCAGTAGACCCAGTTGTTGGAGGTGTCGAACCCGTAGACCACGTGCATGTGGCCGCCGCCCGAGCTCCACTGGATCCGGGTCTCGATCGGCCGGTTGGCGTTCACCTCCGTCTGCACCGTGCTGTAGCGCAGGTAGCCGGTGACGTAGGAGCCCGGGTTGATGCCGACCCAGCGCAGGCCGGTCTGCACGTCGCCCAGGGTGGCCTGGTTGTTGGGGCAGCTGGAGTTCGCCGAGCGGCCGAACGCGGCGTTGCAGAACTGGTTCTGGCTGTAGGTGTAGCCGTACCAGGTCGCGATGGTGTTGCCGCTCGCCGCCCAGCACCAGTTGGTCTGCTGTTGCTGCTGCATGGTGATGTTGAGCTTCTTGAAGGTGCCGGCCAGGTCGGCCGTGGCACCCGGCGCGGCGGCGGGCCTGATCTGGTCGGTCCCGGCGAGGGCCGTGGGGGTGGCCCGGGCCGGGGTGACGGCCGCGACGCTGAGCGCCGGACCGAGGACGCCGAGCGCGAGCACCGCGACGGCGCGGCGCAGGCGTGTCCGTGGAACTGACATGGGGGATTTCCTCCTTGCGACAGGCAGAGGAGTCGAGAGCTGTGGGGGTGCGGTCCGGATCCGCGCCATGAGCATCGCGCCGTTGACATGGCCGGTCAACGCCCCCGGCGGTCCGCCGACCCGGGTGTGAACGGTCCCGTTCCCGGTGTGAACGCCGCCCCGCAACCCCCGCCCGGAACGCCCCGACCGGTGACAAACCCCCTTCCACATGTGAATATTCACGACCAGCCGGACCCGCCCCGTCCGCCACCCGAGGAGGCCGCCATGCAGCGGACCGACCACCCCGACCTCGCCACCGCCCTGCGCACCGGCCCGTTCCACCTCGCCCTGCGGACCGCGATCACCACCCGCGGCCTCGCCCTGCACCGCGTCCGCGAACACCTCGCCCTGCGCGGCGTCCACATCGGGGTCACCAGCCTCAGCTACTGGCAGCAGGGCCACCGGCGCCCCGAACGGGCCGAATCCCTGCGCGCGGTACGAGCGTTGGAGGACGTCCTGGACCTCCCCGAGCACTCGCTCACCCGGCTGCTCGGACCTCGGCGCACCACCCCCGACAGCCCGGCCGGCCCTCCCGTCCGCCCCTACCGCGACCTGATCGCCCCGGCCGCCGCCGTCGACGACCTGCTCGCCACCATCGCCGGACCGCGCGACACGGGGCTGCACACCATCACCCACATCGAGCGGATCCGGATCGGCGCCGACCGCCAGCTGGTCCGCCGCGACTCCCAGCACGCCCTGCGCGCCCACCGCGACGGCATCGACCGCTACCTCGCCATCCACCAGGGCGACCCCGGCAGCGACATCACCCGGGTCGGGGTCAGGGCGGAGGAGAACTGCCGCCCGGGCCGGATCCGGCGCGACCAGACCCACGACCTGCTGGTCGCCGAACTCCTCCTCGACCGCCGGCTCCGGGCCGGTGACACCCACCTGCTCGGCTACGGCTTCGACGACGCGCCGTCACCCACACCCAGCTGCGAGTACGTCCGGGGCTTCAACTCCGGGGCCGGGCAGTACGTCCTCCAGATTACCTTCCACCCCGCCGCGCTCCCCGTCCGCTGCCGCCGCTTCGCCCGCCGCGCCCCGGGCGAGAAGTCCTACGAGAGCGAGGAGTTGACGCTCGACGGCCACCGCTGCGTCCATCTGGTGGCCACCGCGCTCCGGCCGTGCCTGCTGGGCATCCGGTGGGACTGGGAGTAGCCGCCTCCCTTCACGGCGCCGGGTTCTCCGCCGTGCGGCGGGTGTCGTAGGCGGGGTCGATGGTGCCGAACAGCCGGTCCCAGACGGTGGTGTAGAAGCCCAGGTTGACCCCGGGGTCGACGTGGTGGCCCGCGTGGAACATCGGCAGCGCCACCCAGCGGAACACCGCGAGCCGCCGGGCCCGGGCCGGGAAGGGCTCCACGCCCAGGTGGCCGAGCAGGCCGAAGACCAGGTTGACCACGACGTACCCGGCCAGCGCCAGGGCGGAGATCTCCCAGAGGCAGAGCACCGCGAGCCAGGTACCGCCGAAGCCCAGCACCTCCAGGGGGTGCAGGACGAAGAGCGTGGACGGGCGCGGGTCCGGGTAGCGGTGGTGCAGTTCGTGGGCCAGCCGGTAGAGCCGGCGACGGTGGGCGAGCCAGTGGCCCGCGTACATCAGGGCGTCCATCACCAGGGAGAACAGCAGCAGCTCGGCCACCGCCCGCAGACCGGTGTCCGCCGAGAGCCGCAGCAGACCGTGCTGCCAGAGTGCCCAGCCGGCCACTCCCACACCGGAGTTGAGAAGGACGGCGGTGGCCGTCAGCAGCCACTCGCGGCGGTCCGGCGGCGGGGGCTCCGGCGCCACCCGCCGGTCGCCGAAGCGGCGGACCAGCAGGCTCCCGGCGACCAGCGCCACCGCGAACAGGGCGAGGTTGCCGGCCAGCGCGCCGGCCAGCACCTCCCCCGGGCCCAGCCGGCCCGCCCGTTCGAGCAACCCGTCCACCGTCACGGCCACCTCCCCCGGCGGCCGTGGCGGCCGCCCCGTCCGGATCGGACGCCGGCCCGGGACGGGCGGTTCCCCCGTCCGCACCGGCCGGCGGCGCCGCTCAGGCTACGCGGGCCCGCCGGGCCGCCCGGCCCCGGAACTCCAGCACGGTGCAGTCCTCCACCGGCCGGTAGCCGATCTGCTGGTAGATCGAGTTGCTCGTCGGATTGGCGAGGTCGGTGTACAGCAGCACCTCCGTCGCACCGAGCCCCAGCGCGTGGGCCGAGGCCGCCGCCGTGACCCCGCTCCCGTAGCCGCGTCCGCGGTGGTCGCCCGGCGTGTAGACCGGGCCGATCCGGGACATCCCGGCGATCACCGCACTGTGCCCGGCGAGCGCCACCGGGCGCCCCCCGTCCTCCCAGAGGTGGAGCTGCCGGGCGGCGATCCGGTCGTCGGCGAGCGTCGCGACGCCGGAGGCCACCAGCCGGGCCTCGACCACGAACCGTCCGAGCCACTCGATCACCAGCTCCCGGTCCGACGGGTCGGCGAGCCTGGCGCCGCCGGCCGGCGGACGCGGCGGCTCGGTCGGCTCGCCGAGCCGGTAGAGCCGCTCCCTGGTCCGGACGGACCCGGTGGCGCCGGTGGCGGCCTGCCAGGCGGCGGAGAACGCCGCCACGGCCGCGTCACTCCCGGCGACCTCGACGACGTCCGCCGAACCGGCCCCGACCGCAGCCCCTACCGCCGCCCCCGCTCCGGTCCGGGCGGCGGCGAGTTCGGCCGCCAGCTCGCCGGCCGCCGACACCGGCATCTCCCCGAGCCGCAGTCCGAACGGGGGCGTTCGCAGGAAGGCCCCGCCGACCGGCCCGCCGGGCTCGGGGCACCACCAGCCGAAGACCGGCGCGTCCTCGCCGTAGTAGTGCGGACCGCGCTCCCTCAGCCGGTCCGTCACGGTGAGCAGCACGGTGTTCCGGGCCGGGCGCGCGGCGAGGAACCCGCCCGCGCGGGTGTGGAACTCGTCGACGGAGGTGCTCAGGGTCCAGGCCATGGACCATCTTCGCCCGCCCTTTCGTCCGCGCACCACCCGATTTCCGGGGCACGGTCAGGAGGGCGCGCCGCCCGCCTCCGCCGTCGCGCCCAGCCGCTCCGCCAGCACCGCGGGGTCGGTGGTCGGCGCGTCGCAGACGAAGTGCCGGCAGACGTACGCGGCCGGCGCCCCGCCCACCAGCGGTCGGTCGGCCAGCAGCGGCACCTCGTCGCTGCCCGCTCCCGGCTCGCCGAGCGCGACCACCGCGCCGGGCGCGGTACCCAGCAGGGCGACCCGGTGCAGCGCGGCGGTGGCCGGGTCGCCGGCCGACCCGATCACGGCGACCTCGCGCGGCCCGTCGGCCAGGGCCTCGGCGGCGGCCAGGCCCCAGCCGATGAAGCGGGGAGCGCGCGGGGCGAGTGCGCCGACGATGCCGAGCGCCCGCTCGGCCGCGGTCCGGTGACGTGCCGAACCGGTGTACGCGGCGTACGTGAGCAGGGCGTTGGCGGCGGCGGTCCAGCCGGACGGGGTGGCGTTGTCGGTCGGGTCCTGCGGACGCCGGATCAGCTCCTCGGCGTCGTCGGCGGTGTCGAACAGCGCCCCGGTGGTCCCGTCGGCGAAGTGCTTGAGCACGGTGTCCAGCAGCCCGCCGGCCAGCTGGAGCCACTCGGCCTCCCCGGTCACGGCGAACAGGGCGAGGAAGCCCTCCGCGGTGTCGGCGTAGTCCTCCAGCACGCCCGCGTTCGGGCCCGGGCGGCCGTCGCGCGAGGTGCGCAGCAGCCGGCCGTCGGGGGTGAGGTGAACGGCGAGCAGCAGGTCGGCGGCACGCTCGGCGGCCTCGACGAGGTCGGGCCGGTCCAGCAGGGCGCCCGTCTCGGCGAGGGCGGCGACGGCCAGCCCGTTCCAGGCGGCGACCACCTTGTCGTCCCGGGCGGGTGCGGGCCGGGCGGCCCGCGCCTCGAACAGCCGGGACCGGACGCGCTCGTGGGCGGCGTCGTCCGCCGGGTCGGCGAGCAGCTGGAGCACCGAGGACCCGTGCTCGAAGGTCCCCGCGCCGGTCACCTCGAACAGCTCGGCGGCGTACCCGCCGTCCGCGTCCCCGAGCACCTCGGCCAGCTGGGCGGGCGTCCACACGTAGTACGCCCCCTCGACCGAGCGGCCGGTCGCCGGGTCCGTGCTGTCCGCGTCCAGCGCGGAGGCGAACGCGCCCTCGGGGGTGCGCAGTTCGCGCAGCAGGAAGTCCGCGGTGGTCAGTGCGGTGCGGCGGGCGAGCGGGGAGCCGGTGGCCCGCCACAGGTGCAGGTAGGCGCGGAGCAGCAGCGCGTTGTCGTACAGCATCTTCTCGAAGTGCGGGACGACCCAGTCGGCGTCCACCGCGTACCGGGCGAACCCGCCGCCGAGCTGGTCGTGGATGCCGCCGCGGGCCATCGCCTCGCCGGTGCGGACGGCCATCTCCAGCGCCGCCTCCGAACCGGTCCGGGCGTGGTGGCGCAGCAGGTACTCGACGACCATGGCCGGCGGGAACTTGGGCGCCCCGCCGAACCCGCCGCGGCGTTCGTCGAAGTCACGGCTGAGCGCGACCAGCGCCTCGTGCAGGCCGGTCTCCCCCGGCGGCTGGTGCACGCCGCTGCCGACCGCGTACACCGACGCCCGCTCGGAGAGGTCGGCCCGGATCCGGGCGGCGACCTCGCCGACCTCGTCACGCCGGTCCCGCCAGGCCGCGTGCACGCCTTCCAGCACCTGCCGGAAGGACGGCATGCCGTGCCGCGGCTCGGGCGGGAAGTAGGTGCCGAAGTAGAACGGCTCCTTGTCGGGGGTCAGGAAGACGGTCATCGGCCAGCCGCCCTGCCCGGTCGCCGCCTGCACCGCCTCCATGTACACGGCGTCGACGTCCGGCCGCTCCTCGCGGTCGACCTTCACGGCCACGAACCGCTCGTTGGCGTACGCCGCGACGCCTTCGTCCTCGAAGGACTCGTGCGCCATCACGTGGCACCAGTGGCAGGCGGCGTACCCGACGCTCAGCAGGACCGGCACGCCGCGGCGGCGGGCCTCCTCGAACGCCTCGGGGCCCCACGGCCACCAGTCCACGGGGTTCCCGGCGTGCTGGAGCAGGTACGGGGACGTCGCGTCGGCGAGGCGGTTAGGCATGCCCCCATCCTTGCGCATCGGGCCGGCGCACCGGCGCGCGGACGGGCGCCGGACTCACTCCTTCGAGGCCTCCGGCTGCTCGACGAAGTCGACCTTCTTGAACTGTCGGTTCATCGACTTGGCCAGGAACCAGGTGGCCACGCCGAGGACGGCGAAGACCACGAAGCCCAGCAGGCCGGGGGTGACCTTGGCGTCGTCGACGGCGAGCTCGGCGGCGAGGTGGGTGAGGTTCACGGAGGCGCTCATATCTCTATGGTGGCCCGGCTCACGGGGAGCCGGGCCGTCGGGGGGTGGTTCAGTCGCGCGTGTCGGCCGATTCGGCCGTCAGGCTGGGCGTGCGAAGGCCGGCGAACAGGTCGTCCTCCGGGAGGTCCACGTCGATGAGGGTACGGGCGAGCTCGTAGTCCTCCGTGGGCCAGACCTCGCGCTGGACCTCCAGCGGGACGCGGAACCAGGGGCCGTCCGGGTCGATCTGGGTGGCGTGCGCGATCAGCGCGCGGTCCCGGGTCTCGAACCAGTCGTCGCAGCGGACCCGGGTGGTGATCTCGCGCTCCTTGCGGCCGCTCTTCTCCCAGCCGGCGATCCACTCGCCGTAGGGGGACTCGTGGCCGTTCTCGGAGAGGTACTGGTGGAGCGCGCGGATCCGGCCCATCGGGAAGCCGTGGTTGTAGTAGACCTTCAGCGGCTGCCAGGGCTCACCGGCGTCCGGGTAGGCGTCCGGGTCCCCCGCGGCCTCGAAGGCCAGCATGGTGATCTTGTGGGTCATGATGTGGTCGGGGTGCGGGTAGCCGCCGTTCTCGTCGTAGGTCGTGATGACCTGCGGCTTGAACTCCCGGATCAGGCGGACCAGCGGTTCGGCCGCGTCCTTGACGTCCTGGAGGGCGAAGCACCCCTCGGGGAGCGGGGGCAGCGGGTCGCCCTCCGGCAGGCCCGAGTCCACGAAGCCCAGCCAGGCCTGCTTGACCCCGAGGATCGCGCGGGCCTCGTCCATCTCCTTGGCCCGGACCTCGTGGATGTTCTCCTCGATCTCCGGCCGGCCCTGCAGCTTGGGGTTGAGAACCGACCCGCGTTCCCCTCCCGTGCAGGTGGCCACGAGCACGTCCACCCCCTGGTCGACGTACATGGCCATGGTCGCCGCGCCCTTGCTGGACTCGTCGTCCGGGTGGGCGTGCACCGCCATCAGTCGCAACTGCTCAGTCAACGCGTGCGTTCCTTCCACAATGTCTGGGCGTCCCGCGCAAGCCGGTCTGCCCACCGTCTGAGCCGCTCGGTACGGGACCGCGTCACCGCGGGACCGGCCGCCGCACCTGTCGCCGACACGGCCGAGCCCCGCCCCCGCCGGACCGGCCGTGGGCGTGCCCCTCCTATAGTGACGGACTGGAGGAGCACCGCATTCCCCCGCACCACCCGCGCGGCCCCCTCCCCACGAGAGGACTGAGCCCGATGACCGCAGGCACCAGGACGCCGCAGCTGCCCGAGGGGCGCTACGGACGGCGCGGCGACCGCGAGGCGGACCGGCGGCTCAAGGTGATCGGCGCGGTCTGCGGAGTGCTGGCGCTGGGCCTGGTCACGTGGCTGGGAGCCTCGTACCTGATCCGCGAGACGAAGATCAACGGCGCCGTGCCGTCCTTCGAGGCGGTCTCCGACGTCGAGATGCAGCTGCACCTGTCGGTGCGCAAGAGCGACGGCACCGCGGGCAGTTGCACCGTCCGCTCGCAGGGCGAGAACGGCGCGGTGGTCGGGGTGGCCGACTTCCCGGTACCGGCGGACGGCTCCGGCTACGACGCGGTGGTCAGTCTGCGGACCACCTCCCGCGGCACCACCGCCGAGCTCCTCGGCTGCACCCCCGCGTAGCCGCCCGCGGAGGGCCGGCCCCCGGTAATCACTGGCGGCGACGGCCACCCGGAGCGCATATTCGATCTGGAGAGCGGGCATCCGTAGAGGAGTCGCGCACCGCTGCTGTACATCTCGGCGCAATGTCGTCGTCAATGACGCGCCAACGGCCCTCCCGCTTGTCGGCGGGAGTTGTTAGGCTCGTGGTTTCGCCCCTTCCGCACCAGCTGGTACGGGAGCGGGCGTTGCTTTGTAGTTAAGACCGATATCAGCACCACCAGACGCGCTGACGACTCACACCCTCAGCACAGCCCCAGCACCTACGAGGAGCACCCGTGACCCAGACCAGCGAGAACGTGACCTGGCTCACTCAGTCCGGCTACGACCAGCTCAAGGCCGAGCTGGACCACCTGACCGGCCCCTGGCGCATCGAGATCGCCCAGAAGATCGAGGCGGCGCGCGAAGAGGGTGACCTCAAGGAGAACGCCGGCTACCACGCGGCCAAGGAGGAGCAGGGCAAGTACGAGCTGCGCATCCGCCAGCTCACCCAGCTGCTGGAGCGCGCCAAGGTCGGCGAGGCTCCGGCCGACTCGGGTGTGGTGGCTCCGGGCATGGTCGTGACGGTCGCCTTCGACGGCGACACGGACGACACCATGAAGTTCCTGCTCGGCTCGCGCGAGGTGGCCGGCGACGACGACCTGGAGATCTACTCGCCGCAGTCCCCGCTGGGCCGCGCGATCGACGGCAAGACGATCGGCGACGAGGCGACCTACGAGCTGCCGAACGGCAAGCGGGCCATGGTCAAGATCGTCGAGGTCAAGCCCTACGCCGGCTGACCCTTCCGACCGGCATCGGCCCCGGGACGGGACCACCCGTCCGACCGGCGCCGGCCGACCCCCGCAGAACGCCGACGAGGGCGGCCGTGGCACGAACCACGGCCGCCCTCGCGCCTACCCGCCCACGGGCCGCGCCGCGGGTCAGCCCACGGCCGAGCGGTACTTGCGCACCGACAGCCACGAGAACGCCGCGATGATCGCCAGCGACCAGAGCACCGACATCAGTTCCGCGTGCTGCATCGGCCAGGCGTCGTCCACCGGGCCCACCTGGTTGCCGAAGAGGTTCCGGCAGGCCTGCACCGTGGCGCTGAACGGGTTCCAGTAGGCGATCCCCTGCAGCCAGCCGGGCATCGAGCTGACCGGCACGAAGGCGTTCGAGATGAAGGTCAGCGGGAAGAGCCAGATCAGCCCGGCCGAGGTGGCCGCCTCGGGGCTGCGCACCGAGAGACCGATCAGTGCGCCGATCCAGGAGAAGGCGTAGCCGAGCAGGAGCAGCAGTCCGAACGCGGCCAGCGCGGACAGCAGGCCCTCGTGGATCCGCCAGCCCACCAGGAGCGCCACCAGCGCGAGCACCACCAGCGTGAACGCGGTCTGGACGAGGTCCGCCAGGGTCCGGCCGACCAGGACCGCCGAGCGGGCCATCGGCAGCGAGCGGAACCGGTCGACCAGGCCCTTGGACATGTCCTCGGCGATGCCGGCGGAGGCGCCGGCCGTCGCGAAGGTGACCGTCTGGGCGAAGATGCCGGCCATCAGGAACTGGATGTACGTCGAGGAGCTGGACTGCGTCCCGGGGATCTGGATCGCCCCGCCCATGACGTACGAGAACAGCAGGACGAACATCACCGGCTGCATCAGGCCGAACACCACGATCTCGGGTATCCGGGACATCCGCCGCAGGTTGCGCTTCGCCACCACCCAGGAGTCGTGCAGGGTGGCGGCCGCTCCGCGGCGCTGTTTGGGTACCGCCCCGCCGATGGCGTGCTGGGTGGCCGTCGTCATCTCACAGCTCCTTGCCGGCCGTGACGGCCTGCTTGTCGGCGCCCGGGCCGTCCCCGGCCGGTCCGCCGCGGCCCTTGCCGTGACCGGCCCCGCCCTTGCCCGCGGCGCCGTTCTCCTCACTCTCGGCCTCGGTGGCGTGGCCGGTGAGCGAGAGGAAGACGTCGTCCAGGGTCGGACGGCGCAGGCCGATGTCGTCGATCTCGATCGAGCGGGTGTCCAGCTCGCGGATCACGTCCGCGAGCACCCGGGCGCCGCCGCTGACCGGGACGGTGATCCTGCGGGTGTTGCGCTCCACGGTCGGCTCGCCCTGGGCGTACCCGGAGAGCGCGGCGAGCGCGTCGGCGACCAGGTCGGGCCGGTGCACCACGACCTCGATCCGCTCGCCGCCGATCTGCGCCTTGAGCTGGTCGGCCGTCCCGCGCGCGATCACCCGTCCGTGGTCGACCACGGCGATGTCGTGGGCGAGGCGGTCGGCCTCCTCCAGGTACTGGGTGGTGAGCAGCAGCGTGGTGCCCTGGTCGACCAGGGTCTCGATGACCTCCCACAGGGCGAGCCGGTTGCGCGGGTCGAGGCCGGTGGTCGGCTCGTCCAGGAACATCACCGGGGGGCGGACCACCAGGGCCGCGGCGAGGTCGAGCCGGCGGCGCATGCCGCCGGAGTAGGTCTTGGCGGTCCGGTCCTTGGCCTCGGTGAGGTTGAACCACTCCAGCAGTTCGAGCGCCCGGACCTTCGCCTCGCGGGCGGTCATCTGGTAGAGCTCACCGACCATCTGGAGGTTCTCGAAGCCGGTGAGGTACTCGTCGACCGCGGCGTACTGGCCGGAGAGGCCGATCAGGCTGCGGACCTCGTTGGGGTGCTTGAGGACGTCGACCCCGGCGACCACGGCACGGCCGGAGTCGGGGCGGAGCAGGGTGGTGAGGACGCGCACGGTGGTGGTCTTCCCGGCGCCGTTCGGGCCGAGCAGCCCGAGCACCGTGCCCTCGGGGACGTCGAGGCTGACGCCGTCCAGGGCTCGTACGTCGCCGAAGGTCTTCACCAGGTTCTCGGCTTGGATGGCTGGCGCCATGGCCTGCCTCATCTCCTCGGACGGTTGAGCGGTTCTGTCCCACTTTGCCCCGAATGAGGGCACGCAAGCGACTCGGTTCTCGCCTGCACGGCAACAAGACGCGATGTATCGCGAGTTTTGCAGAACGCGATATATCGCGCAAGGGAATTAGCTCCGCCATGGTGACACGCACCACTGACAACGGGAGCCCCACGGGAACCCCACCCGGGCCCCCACCCCCCTGCCCGGGCACCCCGCACCCGCACCCCGCACCCGCACCTCGCCTAGCGGGAGACCACGAACCCCGCGTCCCGCAGCTCGCCGAGCACCGCCGCGCAGTGCTCCGGCCCCTTCGTCTCCAGGTGGAGGTCCACCTCGACCTCGGTCAGCCCGAGCTGCGGGTCGACCCGCACGTGCGCCACGTCCAGCACGTTGGCGTCGACCTTCGTCAGCACCCCCAGCAGGTCCGCCAGCGCGCCCGGCTTGTCCGCCAGCCGCACCCGCAGCGACAGGTAGCGGCCGGCCGCCGCCAGCCCGTGCCGCAGCACCCGCTGCATCAGCTGCGGGTCGATGTTGCCCCCGGAGAGCACCGCCACCACCGGCCCCTCGAAGGAACCCGGCTGCTCCAGCAGGGCCGCCACCGGACTCGCCCCGGCCGGCTCCACCACCAGTTTCAGCCGCTCCAGGCCCAGCAGCAGCGCCCGCGAGAGCGAGTCCTCGGAGACCGTCCGGATGCCGTCCGCCAGGGTGTTGACGATCTCGAAGGGGATGTCCCCGGGCCGGCCGACCATGATCCCGTCCGCCATGGTGGCGAACCGCTCCAGCGAGACGGGGCGTCCGGCCGCCAGCGAGGGCGGGTACGCGGCCGCCCCGGCCGCCTGCACCCCGATCACCCGCACGTCCGGCCGCAGCGGCTTGACCGCCGCCGCGATCCCGGCCAGCAGACCGCCCCCGCCCACCCCGACCAGGATGGTGCGCACCTCCGGGCACTGCTCCAGGATCTCCAGCCCGACGGTGGCCTGCCCGATGACGATGTCCCGGTGGTCGAAGGGGTGGATGAACACCGCACCGCTCGCGTCCGCGTACCGCTGCGCGGCCTGCAGCGCCTCGTCCACGGTGGCGCCGTGCAACCGGACCTCGGCGCCGTACTCGCGGGTCGCGGCGACCTTGGGCAGCGGCGCGGCCACCGGCATGAAGACCGTGGAGCGGACCCCGAGCAGCGAGGCCGCCAGCGCCACCCCCTGGGCGTGGTTCCCGGCGCTCGCCGCGACCACCCCGCCGGCCCGCTGCACCGGTGAGAGACCCGCGATCCGCACGTACGCCCCGCGCAGCTTGAAGGAGCCGGTCCGTTGGAGGTTCTCGCACTTCAGGTGGACCGGAGCGCCGACCAGTGCGGACAGGTGCCGGCTGCCCTCCATCGGCGTCACCCGGGCTACCCCGACGAGCATCTTCTGGGCGCCGCGGACGTCGTCGAGGGTGATCGGCCAGCTGTGCATGACAGCAGCGTATGCCTTGGTGGAGGACCACCCGGGGACGTCGGACCTGTTCCCGGGCCCGCCCGGCCCGCGTACGCTGCTGGTTCTGAGCCTCTCTCACCGCACGACGATCGTGAGCCGCGATGACGACGACCTCGCCCCAGGCCACCGACCTCACCGACCCCGTGCACACCCAACTGCAGTACCAGCTCGCGGTGTTCGCCCGCAGAATGGAACAGGTCCGCGGCTCCGACGGAGTGGCCGCCCTGGTCCGGGCCGCCTACCTGCTGCTGGAACGCCTGGAGCGGGTCGGGCCCGCCAACGTCAAGGCCCTGGCCGACGCGCTCGGCGTCGACTCCTCCACCGTCACCCGGCAGGTCGCCCCGCTGGTGGCGGCCGGCCTGGTCGGCCGGGTCCAGGACCCGGCCGACCGGCGCGCCGTCCGGCTCGCGCTGACCCCGCTCGGCTCCGACCGGCTGGCCGAAGTCCGCGCCGGCCGGGCCGAGTTGACCCGACAGCTGGTGGCCGACTGGCCACTGGAGGAACAGCGCGAGTTCTGCGCCCTGCTGGCCCGCTTCAACCACTCGATGGAGTCGTACTCGGCGGGCCGGCAGAGCGCCTAGGCGTACGAGGGCCGGGAGTTCAGCCCAGCGCCCGCGTGAGGTCGGCCAGCAGGTCGTCGATCGACTCGATGCCGACCGAGACGCGCACCAGGTCCGCCGGTACCTCCAGGGCCGAACCGGCCACCGAGGCGTGGGTCATCCGGCCGGGGTGCTCGATCAGCGACTCCACGCCGCCCAGCGACTCGCCGAGGGTGAACAGCTCGGTCCGGTTGCAGACCTCGACCGCCGCCTCCTCGCCGCCGTGGACGCGGAACGACACCATGCCGCCGAACGCCTTCATCTGCTTCGCGGCGATGTCGTGGCCGGGGTGCTCGGGCAGGCCCGGGTAGAGCACCTGGCTGACCTTGGGGTGGCCGGCCAGCAGCTCGGCGACCTTCTCCGCGTTGGAGCTGTGCCGGTCCATCCGGACGCCGAGGGTCTTGATGCCGCGCAGCACCAGCCAGGCGTCGAACGGGCCGGAGACCGCGCCCATCGCGTTCTGGTGGTACGCGACCTCCTCGCCCAGCGCCGCGTCGGCCAGCACCAGGGCGCCGCCGACGACGTCCGAGTGGCCGCCCATGTACTTGGTGGTCGAGTGCACGACCGCGTCGGCGCCGAGCGCGATCGGCTGCTGCAGGTACGGGCTGGCGAAGGTGTTGTCGACCACCAGCAGCGCGCCGGCGCCGTGCGCGATCTCGGCCAGCGCGGCGAGGTCGGTGATGCCCAGCAGCGGGTTGGACGGGGTCTCCACCCACACCGCGCGGGTGTTCGGGCGCAGCACCTCGCGGACGGTCGACAGGTCCTGGGTGTTGGCGACGGAGAACTCGACGCCCCAGCGGGTCAGCACCTTGGCGAAGAGCCGGAAGGTGCCGCCGTAGGCGTCGTTGGGGATGACGATGTGGTCGCCCGGCTTGAGGATCGTCCGCAGCAGGGTGTCCTCGGCGGCGAGGCCGGACGCGAAGGCGAGGCCGCGGGCGCCGCCTTCCAGCGCGGCGAGGCACTCCTCCAGCGCGGTACGGGTCGGGTTGGCGCTGCGGCTGTACTCGTAGCCGCCCCGCAGGCCGCCCACCCCGTCCTGCTTGTAGGTGGACACCTGGTAGATCGGCGTGACGACGGCCCCGGTCTGGGGGTCTGCTTCCTGACCCGCGTGGATGGCGAGAGTCTCGAAGCCCTGGGGAAGCTGGTGCTCGGTCATGCTCCGAGCGTAGTCGGCGAACGGCGGGGTGCCGCCCCGAAGGCGGCGACGCCCCGCAGGCCCGGACCGCCGCAGGCCCGACCGCCGCAGCCCGGACCGCCGCCCCGGCCGCCGCACGCCCGGCCGGGCGGGGGCGGGCGGGCCTCCCCCGGAATCCCCGGCGGCCCGTCCGCGTTGGAACGTCCGCAACCCTTCCCGACCCGCTGGAGCAGGCCGTGCTGTTCAACCGCCACAAGACCTCGCTCGTCCCCGCCGACCAGGCGCTCCCCGGCCGGGAGGCCCCGGCCTTCACCCTCGGCGAGCCGCACACCGTGCTCGGCCACCCGCTGACCGGCCCGTACCCGGCGGGGCTGGAGGTGGCCGACTTCGGGCTGGGCTGCTTCTGGGGCGCCGAGCGCGCGTTCTGGCGCCTGCCTGGCGTCTGGACGACGCTGGTCGGCTACCAGGGCGGCCACACCCCGAACCCGACGTACGAGGAGGTGTGCAGCGGCCTGACCGGGCACACCGAGGCGGTCCGGGTGGTGTTCGACCCCGCGGTGATCTCCTACGAGCAGCTGCTGAAGACCTTCTGGGAGTCGCACGACCCGACCCAGGGCAACCGTCAGGGCAACGACGTCGGCACCCAGTACCGGTCCGCGGTCTACACCCACTCCCCCGCCCAGGCGGCCTCCGTGGTCGCCACCCGGGACGCCTTCCAGCCGGAGCTCACCGCGCTCGGCCTCGGCCCGGTGACCACCGAGATCGCCCCGGCCGGCCCGTTCTACCCCGCCGAGCCGTACCACCAGCAGTACCTGTCGGACGCCAAGAACCCGAACGGCTACTGCGGCCTCGGCGGCACCGGTGCCAGCTGCCCCATCGGCGTGGCCCGGACCACCGAGGGCTGAGTCCGAGGGTCCCTCCGGCTTTCCGCCGCCTCCCGGCAGGCGCAGACTGGAAGGACCAGTAGGGCGGCCCCGCCACCCCTCCTGGTGGCGGGGCCGCCTCGTCTCCGAGGAGCCCCTCATGGCCGGCCTCATGCGCAGAAGCTTCGACACCGATCCCGAGGAAGTCCGCCCGTTCGAGGGCGGCAAGGGAGAGGTGCGCCTGGTCAACCTGGACGGCGGTGCCGTCGGACGGGGGGTGTTCGAGCCCGGCTGGCAGTGGTCGAAGCACATCAGGCCCATCGCGCAGACCGACAGCTGTCAGGCCGCCCACGTCGGCTACGTCGTCTCCGGCCGGATGGCGATCGCCATGGACGACGGCGAGGAGGCCGAGTTCGGCCCCGGCGACTTCATGATCTGCCCGCCCGGCCACGACGCCTGGGTGGTGGGCGACGAGCCGGCGGTCATCCTGGACTGGCAGGGCTTCGGCGACTACGCCAAGCGCGGCTGAGCACCCCGCCGCGCCCCCGGACGCGGGTCAGGCCCGCCGGACCTCGTGCATGAAGCACCCGAAGTGCAGCGCGCGGACGTGCACCACGGCCACCTCCGGATCGGCGAGCAGGGCCGCCGCGCCCGCCTCGGCGGTCTCCGGGACGACCGGCACGCCGCCCAGGATGTGCCCGCGCCGGTCGTACGCGCGCAGCACCCGCTCGCTGCCGTGGAACCCGGTCGGCCAGCCGTCCCCGCCGGCGCCCGCGCACGGCCCGTCGTGCACGAAGACCGGGCCGACCTCGTCGTACGGGCCCGGTTCGGCCCCCGTCTCGGCGGCCCAGCGGCGCAGCGGCGCGTAGGAGACCAGGGCGATCCGGTCCCCCGGCAGGCCCTTGCTCAGGCAGCAGCGCAGCGGGGCGCCGCCGGTCTCGTCGACGGACCGGACCGGCGGTCGGCCCGCGTCGTCGCGGACCAGCAGGGAGCGGTGGACGCCCGGGTCGATCGGGCGGACGGCCAGGGCGGGCGTGGTGGTTGTCGTCATGCCGTCCACCCTGCCGCCGGAGCCGCGCCGGGTCCGGCGGGTTTCGGTCGTCGCGTTCGGCGGCGCCGGGAGGTCCGGCCCGCCCGGGACGGGGCCTGCGGCGGGGCCCGTGACGGGCCCGCGGCGGGGGTCAGACGGCGCTGGCGGCCTTCCAATCGGCCCAGTCCATGTTCCAGCCGTTGAGGCCGTTGGACGGCACCACGGTCTTGTCGCCGGAGTTCACGACCTCGACGACGTCGCCGATCATCGAGCTCTTGAAGAACCTGGCGCCGTCGGCGCCCTGGTCCTGCCCGCCCTTGACGTCCCGCAGGCCGATGCAGCCGTGGCTGGTGTTCTGGCTGCCGAAGATCGACGGCGAGGACCAGTAGTTGCCGTGGATGAAGGTGCCGGAGGTGCTGAGCCGCTGGGCGTGCGGCACGTCCGGGATGTCGTACTCGCTGCCGAGGCCGACGGTCTGCGAGTTCATCCGGGTCTGCTGGTACTGCTCGGTGATCACCATCTTGCCGCCCCAGGTGCGGAACTCGGGCGAGCCGCCGGAGATCGCGTAGACGGCGCTGACCTGGCCGTCGGTGGTGACGGTGAGCTTCTTGGTGGCGAGGTCGGCGACGCTGGTCTGCGCCCGGCCGACGGTGAAGCGGACGTCCTTGGACTGGGTGCCGTAGACGCCCTTGGCGCCCTGGACGTCCTTGAGCCTGAGCTTGACGGTCACCTTGGTGCCCTTGGCCCAGTACTGCTGCGGCCGGAAGTCGAGGCGGGTGCTGGAGAACCAGTGCCCGACGATCTCGACGCCCGGCTCGGCTATGACGGTGATCGCCTGCTGGACGGTCCTGCGGTCGGTGACCGGCTTGCTGAAGTTGATCGAGACGGGCATGCCGACGCCGACGACCGAGCCGTCCTCGGGGGTGAAGTAGCCGACGAAGGTGTTGGCCGGGGTCGCCGTGGTGAAGACGGCGTTGGCGTCGGCCTCCAGCTTGTCCTTGTCGGTGGCGGCGGCGGTCACGGTGTACTTGGTGCCGCTGGCCGGCGCGGCGGCCGAGGTCCAGCCGGTGCCGTCGGCGGAGAGCTGGCCGGCCAGGGCCTTGCCGGTGGAGTCGGTGACCTTGACGGCGGTGAGGGTGCCGTTCGCGACGGTGACCTTGACCGGGTCGCTGAAGCTGGCCGAGGTGGCGCCGTCGGCGGGCGTGACGGTGATCACGGCGACCGAGGTCTTCGGCGTGCTGGTGGCGCTGGGCGTCGCCTGGCCGCCGCCCGTACCCGCGCCCGTGGTGCCGGTGGCCGTGCCACCCGTGCTGCCGCTGCCGCTGCCCGTGCCAGTGCCAGGACCCCCGCTGCCTCCGGCCCCGCTCTCGCCGCCCTTGGTGTCGTTGCAGGCCGCCAGCAGCAGGACCGGGGCCCCGATGAGACCGGCCAGCACACCGCGCCGGCTCCAGCTGCCTCCGGCCGACCGGCCCTGACCGTCCCCTGCCGCCACGTCGCCCACTCCCTGCTCATCATCCGGGCATTACGGATAGAGAAACGCAATCCATGCGTTCACGGTTCCATCACCAACGGGTAGCGATCGTACGAGATGACGAAACTTACCGCCAAATATGGACAAAACGCCCGGCCTGCGAAGGGCAGACCGGGCGATCACGGGCCGTGACGGACAGGCCCTACTGGGCGGGCCCTACTCGGCGGGCTCCTCCACGGTGTACTCGTCCCACTCGTCGCCCTCGGGATCGAAGTCGGTCTTCGCGGACTCCCAGGTCGCCGAGGCGAGCTCGACGCCCGGAACGTCGCCGAGCAGCGCCACCGGGTCGATGAAGTGGGCGAGCGAACCCGACGGGTCCACCTCGATGGCCTCGACGGACTGCGCGCGCTCGTCGTCGTCGAGGTACTCGTCCACCGCCACCTGCTGCAGGGCCGCCGCCTTCAGCGCCCCCTCGTCGGTGATCTCGGCGATGAGCTCGATGTTGAGCCGGACGTAGCGGGGAGCGTCCTGGCCGGTCGTGTCAGTGCTGGTCATGCGTGCGAGATTACGGGAAGGGCCGGCCCCTCCGGAGAGGGACCGGCCCTGCCGCCTCCGCCGGACTCCCCCACCCGGGAGTCGCGGAGACGCGCCAAGCGGCGCGGTTGCCGCGGGAGCCGCCGCACCCTGGGGTCCGGCCGGAGCCGGTCAGGGGCGGGACGACGGCGTCTCCCGCGGGCAAGGACACCGCCGGCCGGGTCAGGGCCGGCCGTCGTGCCCGGAGACGATCGGCGCCGCCGGGGAGCCGCTCCCGGACCGTCGTCGTCGCCTCACTCGGCGTCTTGCCGTTGACCACAACGATGGCGCAGCGTTGTTAAGCGCGTGCTGCGCGCAGGTGACGCGGGTGTACCAGTTCGCCCGGAAACGGAACCTCAGCCGTCCGGTCGGGGAGGGCGGCTGACCGGGCCTCAGTGCCCGGCGCGGCTGCCGGCCAGGAATCCGAGCAGGTCCTGGCGGGTGACGATGCCCTGCGGCTTGCCCTCCACCAGCACCACCGCGGCGTCGGCCTTCTCCAGCACCGACATCAGGTTGGTGACGGTCTCGCCCGAGCCGACCACCGGCAGCGGCTTGGACATCACCTTGTCCAGCGTGTCGCCCAGCTGGATCTCGTTCGCGAAGACGCCCTCCAGGAGCAGCTTCTCCGCCACCGAGCCGATCACCTCGCCGGCCATGATGTCCGGGTGGCCGGCTCCCGGCGAGACCACCGGCATCTGCGAGACGCCGTACTCGCGCAGCACCCGGACCGCCTCGGCGACGGTCTCGCTGGGGTGCATGTGGACGAACTGCGGGATGCCCTCGTGCTCGATGGCGTCCTTGCGGGCCAGCACCTCGCCGATGTGCGCCTCGTCGGTGGCGGACGGCAGGAAGCCGTAGTCGGCCATCCAGTCGTCGTTGAAGATCTTCGACAGGTAGCCGCGGCCGCCGTCCGGCAGCAGCACGACGACCACGTCGTCCGGGCCCAGCTTCTTGGCGACCTCCAGCGCGGCGACGACCGCCATGCCGCAGGAGCCGCCGACCAGCAGGCCCTCCTCCTTGGCGAGGCGGCGGGTCATCTGGAAGGAGTCCTTGTCGGAGACCGCGACGATCTCGTCGGCGACACCCCGGTCGTAGGCGGTCGGCCAGAAGTCCTCACCGACGCCCTCGACCAGGTACGGACGGCCGGTGCCGCCGGAGTAGACCGAACCCTCCGGGTCGGCGCCGACCACCTTGACCTTGCCGCCGGACGCCTCCTTCAGGTAGTTGCCGGTGCCCGAGATGGTGCCGCCGGTGCCGACGCCGGCCACGAAGTGGGTGATCTTCCCGTCGGTCTGCTCCCAGAGCTCCGGACCGGTGGAGTGGTAGTGCGAGGCCGGGTTGTCCGGGTTGGAGTACTGGTCCGGCTTCCAGGCGTTGGGGGTCTCGCGGACCAGGCGGTCGGACACGTTGTAGTAGGAGTCCGGGTGCTCGGGGGCGACGGCGGTCGGACAGACGACCACCTCGGCGCCGTACGCGCGCAGGGTGTTGATCTTGTCGGTGGACACCTTGTCCGGACAGACGAAGATGCACCGGTAGCCCTTCTGCTGGGCCACGATCGCCAGGCCGACGCCGGTGTTGCCGGAGGTCGGCTCGACGATGGTGCCGCCGGGCTTCAGGGCGCCCGAGGCCTCGGCGGCCTCGATCATGCGCATCGCGATCCGGTCCTTCACCGAGCCTCCGGGGTTGAAGTACTCGACCTTCGCGAGCACGGTCGCGCTGATCCCCTCGGTGACCTTGTTCAGCTTGACCAGTGGCGTGTTGCCGACCAGGTCGATGATCGAGTTGTGGTACCGCACGGGGGTCCTCCCGGTCTGTGGGCATGCGAGTGCTTTTCGGTACTGCAAAGCCTAGGCCGTGCCATCGACCCCGGCCCGCCCCTTCCTCCCCGCCCTGCACCCCGGTCACACCGGGGGCGTGCCGCCCCTCTTCCGCACCCGCGCACCGGGCGCCGCGCGGACCGGCTCCCGCGCGGTCCGGGCGGCGCCCCCACCGCGCCGTCCCGGTCCGGGGACCGGCCGGAGGCCGGCCCCGGACCGGCCTCCCCGCCCCGCTCCCGGTGCCACGAACGGCCCACCCCCGTCGTAGCCCGGCGCCAACCCGGGTAGGAGGGGTGTACACGCATCGGCAACGGCCCCGTCGGGGCGGCACGAGGACGCGAAGGGGGTACCGGATGCCAGGGGCACACGAGTCGCGGGCCCGGGTGGCGCGCCGGATCGCCACCGCGGCGGCGTACGGCGGAGGCGGGCTCGGCCTGCTGGGCGTGGGCCTCGTCGGCCTGCTGCTGACCGAGAGCAAGCTGGCCGTCCAGGCCATCGGCGTCCTGGAGGGCGATCCGCCCCGGGCCGACGGCGTCTACGGCGAGGCGTTCGCCGACGCCTCGGCCGGTTCGCGGCCCCCTCTGGTGCTGGCCTTCCTCGGGGACTCCACCGCCGCCGGCCTCGGCGTGCTGCGGGCCCGGGACACCCCGGGCGCGCTGCTCGCCGCGGGCCTGGCCTCGGTGGCCGAGCGCCCGGTCCGGCTGGTCAACGTGGCGTTCTCCGGCGGCCGGTCCGCCGACCTGGCCGGCCAGCTGGACCTGGCCCTGCCGCACCGCCCGGACATCGCCGTGATCATGGTCGGGGCCAACGACGTGACCCGGCACAGCCCGGCCCAGCTCGCGGTGCGCCAGCTCGGCGAGACGGTCGCGGCGCTGCGGGCGACCGGCTGCGAGGTGGTGGTCGGGACCTGCCCGGATCTCGGCACGATCAAGCCGGTCCACCCGCCGCTGCGCTGGGTGGCCCGCCGGCTCAGCCGCCAGCTGGCCGCCGCGCAGACCATCGCCGTGGTGGAGGCCGACGGCCGGACGGTCTCGCTGGGCTCGCTGCTCGGGCCGGAGTTCGCCGCCCGCCCCGAGATGTTCGCCGCCGACCGCTACCACCCGTCGGCCCAGGGGTACGCGACGGCCGCGATGGCCGTGCTGCCCTCCGTCTGCGCCGCGCTGGGCCTCTGGCCGGAGGAGGAGCGGCCGGCCGGCCGGGTGCCGGGCGAGACGGTGCTGCCGGTGGCGGTGGCCGCGGCGGCAGCGGCCGGACGGTCCGGCACCGAGGTGGCGGCGGTCGGCACCGAGGGCGCGGTCCGGCGCTGGGCTCTGCTGCGGAACCGGCTGCGGATCGGCCTTCCCGGCTCCTGGGCGGTCTCGGACCCCGGGCGGACCGCCGGGCCCACCCCCGCGCGGGGGCCCGGGCAGGGCCCGGCGCAGGCCGCGGAGGACGGCCCGGCACAGGGCCCGGCGCACGCACCCGCGCAGGCCGCCCCGGCGCAGGCCGCGGAGGACGGGAACACGTCGGCCAGCTCACACGCCGGGGCGGGTGACGCCTGACCTACCAGGCGGTAACTTTCCTACCCGGGCGTCCGTCGTCCGGCCCGCGCCCACCCGGCCCGGGGCCGCCCCGGGCACCCGTAGCCGAAGGTCACCCAGCGAGGAGCCCGCCATGCCCGAAGCCGTCATCGTCAGCGCCGCCCGTTCGCCGATCGGCCGGGCCTTCAAGGGCTCCCTCAAGGACGTCCGCCCCGACGACCTGACCGCGCACGTCATCGGCGCCGCACTCGCCAAGGTGCCCCAGCTCGACCCCCGCGAGATCGACGACCTGATGCTCGGCTGCGGCCTGCCCGGCGGCGAGCAGGGCCACAACCTGGCCCGCATCGTGGCCGTGCAGATGGGCATGGACTACCTGCCCGGCACCACCGTCACCCGCTACTGCTCGTCCTCGCTGCAGACCACGCGGATGGCGCTGCACGCGATCAGGGCCGGCGAGGGCGACGTCTTCCTCTCGGCCGGCGTGGAGACCGTCTCGCGCAGCGTGAACGGCACCTCGGACCTGCCCGGCACCACGAACCCGCTCTTCGACGAGGCCCAGGCCCGCACCGCCGAGCGCGCGGCGCAGGGCGGCGGCGAGTGGCACGACCCGCGCGAGGACGGCCTGCTGCCGGACGCCTACCTCGCCATGGGCCAGACCGCCGAGAACCTGGCCGCGCTCAAGGGCATCACCCGCGCCGAGCAGGACGAGTTCGGCGTCCGCTCGCAGAACCTCGCCGAGGCCGCCATCCGGGCCGGCTTCTGGGAGCGCGAGATCACCCCCGTGACGCTGCCCGACGGCACCGTCGTCTCCGCGGACGACGGCCCGCGCGCCGGCGTCACGCTGGAGGGCGTCTCGGGCCTCAAGCCGGTGTTCCACCCCGACGGCACCGTGACCGCCGGTAACTGCTGCCCGCTGAACGACGGCGCCGCGGCGCTGGTCGTCATGTCCGACACCAAGGCCCGTGAGCTGGGTATCACCCCGCTCGCCCGGGTGGTCTCCACCGGGGTCAGCGCGCTCTCCCCCGAGATCATGGGCTACGGCCCGGTCGAGGCCTCGAAGCAGGCCCTCAGGCGGGCCGGCCTGACCATCGGCGACATCGACCTGGTCGAGATCAACGAGGCCTTCGCCGCCCAGGTCATCCCGTCCTACCGCGACCTCGGCGTCGACCTGGACCGGCTGAACGTCAACGGCGGCGCCATCGCGGTCGGCCACCCCTTCGGCATGACGGGCGCCCGGATCACCACCACCCTGATCAACTCCCTGCAGTGGCACGACAAGCAGTTCGGCCTGGAGACCATGTGCGTCGGTGGCGGCCAGGGCATGGCGATGGTCGTCGAGCGGCTCAGCTGACCGCTCCGGCGTCAACCCCCAAGGGTCCAGACCACCCGTTTGGAGTGACGCTGCGTAATTGAGGGCCGGATCACACCGAAAGGTCGATCCGGCCCTCGATTCATTCATTTCCGGGCCGAAAATCGACAGTGCGGAGCGGATCAACTCCGCAGCGTAGAACGGTGTTACCTAACAATTTGGGGACAAGGAGGAAAGTCACTGACAAATTGGACATTCACCCCTGCGGTAACACGGCCGCATGCGGCAATGTGGAGACGTAACCCCGTTCCACTCCTCCCTAGGAGTACGTTCCGTGAGCGTCGTCTACGCCATCCTGCTGCTGATCCCGATCGCCCTGTCGACCACCGTCCTGTTCCACCTCCGGGGAATCTCCCGCCGTCTGGACGCGCAGGCCGCGGCCGCCGACCACCCCGCCACGGTCGACGAGGCCGCGATACGCCGGGCCGTCGCCGAGGCACTGGCCGCCGACCGCGAGCGGGAGATCACCGAGGCCCGGGCGTTCTGGGCCGAGCAGGAGGCCCGCGCGGCCGAGGACGCGCCGCTGTTCGACTCCCCCTTCGCCGGTGTCCTCAGCAGCACCGAGGAGTGGCCGCTCTTCTTCCCCCGGCCGACCGGGCCGCAGGAGGCCGCCGACAACGCCGGCACCATGGACCCGGAGTTCGGCGAGGCGCTGCGCTCCGCCCTGGAGGACCTGATCAACGAGGGCGGCGCCCACCCGGCCGATCCCGTCACCGAGGGCGGCAGCCCGCTGCGCCCCGGCCACCCGGCCGGCCACCCGGCCGGTGGCCCGGCCGGCGAGACCGCCGGGGACGCCCGGGCCCGGCGCGAGGCCGACCTGCTGGCCACCGGGCTGGAGGCCGGGCTGCTGGACGCCGGCTCGGCCGTCGAGGAGGCCCCGGTGGCCGCCCCCGACCCGCGCCGCCACCCCTCGCACCCCGACTTCGTGCCCAGCCAGGCACCGTCCCGCGAGTGGACCGACACCCGGCTGACCGCGCTCGCCGAGGAGGGCACCGCCCTGGTCGACGTCCGCCCCGGCCCGCTCGGCACCCTGGACGTCTACGCCTTCGCCGACGGCACCACGCTCTGCGTGGCCCCGGGCGACCGCGAGGCCGCGTACCGGCTGATCGACGCCGTACGGGCCGGTGAGAACGTCCGGCTGCTCGGCGGCTCCCGGTTCTCCGGCTCCTACTCCCTGACCTTCTCCACCGACGAGGACGCCGTGTACGTGCTCGCCGACCGGGTGGTGGCCAGCATCTGACGCAGCGGCGAGAAGGCCGGCCGGGGAAATGGGTTTCAGACCCCGCCGGCCGTCGGGGTGTGCGGGCCCCGGGCGGCGCCCGGCGGCCCCCGGCG
>NZ_JBEXNT010000100.1:0-35696 GCF_040611255.1 Kitasatospora sp. NPDC002965
GTCCGCCCGGCCCGGCCGGTCCGGGCGGCAGGCCCGGCCCCGGCGGGCCGACGGGGAGCTGAGCACGGCGGGCGCGTCCGGTACGTCCGGCGCGCCCGCTTCGAGCACTGCCGGGACCTGCCGGGACCTGCGCGGGACCTACCGGGCGGGGACGGTCGCGCGGGCGAGTACGGACAGCTCGAAGGGGCGGAGCGCGTCGGTGCGTTCCCACTCCGCCGGGCCGACCGTCTCGTGCTGCCGGACGTACTCGACCGGGCGGAGCCCGTGCTGGCACAACAGGCGGTCCATCTGCTCGATGCCGAGGAAGGTCCGCCAGGGCTCGCCCTGCTCGGCGGTCGCGGCCATCACCGCGTCCGCGTACGCCGCACCCGTCTCGTCGCGCTGTTCGGGCGGCAGGAGGTGTTCCACCACGAGTTCGGTGCCGGGGGCGAAGCCGCCGACGGCGTCCAGGGTCCGGCCGATCGCCTCCGAGGTGAGGTACATCGTGACCCCGAGCCAGCCGACCAGTGCGGGCCGGTCGAGGTCGAAGCCGGACCGGACGAGCCCGTCGGTCAGTGACCGGGCGGACATCTGCTCGAAGTCGACCGGGACGAGGACGGTGGAAGGCGGCACCGGCGTCCCCGTCGCGAGCAGCAGCTCCCGCTTCCACTCCTGGGCCGCAGGACGGTCGACCTCGAACACCCCGACCCGGCCTGCGAGTTCGGACCGGTAGGCGAAGGAGTCGAGCCCGGCGCCGAGGATCACGTACTGGTCGATCCCGAGGGCGACGAGCCCGGCGAGCCGGTCCTCGGTGTAGCGGCTGCGGGTGACGGCCGTGGTCCGTGCGCCGGCCAGGACGGGGTGGCTGCCGTAGGACCGGTGATAGCCGAGGAGTTCGTCGGCGTGCTCCGCGAGAAACGTGTGGGCCACGGTGTCGGAGAGGATTGCGGGGCCATCGTCGACGAGGAGATGCGCCGCGCGTGCCGCAGCCGCCATGAGAGCCGTCCGGCTCGGTTGTCCGTTGTTCACCATGAAAGCGGACATTACCGATAGATTTTGACAGTATATCACAAAATTAAATATTTCGGAAGTTTATTCAGGCGGTATTTCGATAACGAATTCGGCTCCGGCGCGGGGTCCGATCGGACGAGGGTGAGCAGATGACCGACCACGAAGTGCTGCACGTGTTCTGCGGACCGGACGGCGGGTACGGCAACCTGCTCGGCGTCGTCCGCGACGGGGCAGCCCTTCCCGCCGAGGCCGACCGGCAGGCGTTCGCCCGCGAGCTCGGCTTCAGCGAGACGGTGTTCGTCGACGACCCGGAGCGCGGCGCCGTCGACATCTACACGCCCACCCTCCGCCTGCCCTTCGCCGGGCACCCGTGCGTCGGCGCCGCCTGGCTGCTCGGCGTGGACCGGCTGGTCACCCGGGCCGGCGTGGTCGACGTCCGGCACGACGGCGCGTTCACCCGGATCGCGGCGCCCGCCGCCTGGGCGCCGCCGCGCACGCTCCGGCGCCACGGTTCACCGGCCGAGGTGGACGGGTTGGCGGTGCCGCCGCCGGGTGAGTGGATCTACGCCTGGGCCTGGGTGGACGAGGCGGCCGGTACCGTCCGCGCCCGCGCCTTCCCCGGCCGGGACGACGGCATCGACGAGGACGAGGCCACCGGCGCCGCCGCCCTCCTCCTCACCGCCGAGCTGGGCCGTGATCTGACGATCACCCAGGGGCGCGGTTCGCGGATCGTCACCGGGATCCGCGACGGGGGCCTGATCGAGGTCGGCGGCCGGGTCCGCCGGGCGGACTGAGCTCGGGCGGACCGGGGTCGGACCGACTGCCGAGGCGGGTGTCTTGTCGGAGGAGACGCAGTTCCCGGGGTGCCCGGCGGGCGGCGTCGGGCTTCAGTGACCGCGGCCCGCGACGGGCTCCGCGTAGACGGCGGGCGTAGAGGTGGGCACGGCGGTGGGTGCGGCTGCCGGGGCCTGAACCCGGGCGGACGCCGTGGGTCGTGACACCGGGGGCCTCGGTGCCGTGGGCCTCAGTGCCGTGGGCCTCGGTGCCGGGGCCCGGGGGGCCGTCGCGCGGCGGAGGAGGAGGGAGCGTCCGGCGGGGACCAGGGCGAGGTGGGTGATGCCGACGCCGACGACCGCGAGCAGGATGTGGTCCACGTTGAGGACGTGGCCCGGGGCCCAGGAGGAGAGGAACTCCAGGGCGGTGGCCAGCAGGGCCGAGGCGCCGGTGGTGCGGAGGAAGGACAGCAGCCAGGGCGCCCGGAGACGACCTCCGGCGAGCGGCAGCAGGAGGCCGAGCGGAGCGGGCAGGAGCAGTTCGCCGAGGACCTGTCCCAGGCTGGAGGAGTGCAGGGAGGCCAGCGGCGTCAGGTTGGCGTCGTACACCCAGGCCACCGGCAGCGGGCGCAGCACCAGCCAGCCGACCAGGACCAGATGGAGGGTGAGGCCGAGGAGGCCCACCACCCGGAGTGGGTGGTGGACGGCCGTCGCACGCCCGGTGTGGGCGGCTGTCGGCCGCCCGGTCTCGGTCCGCACGCCGGCACGCTCTGCGCGTGTCCTGGTGCCATCTCGCTGCACGGGAGGAAGGACGTGGGCCGACGGCGCGACGGTTCCACGGCCGGTGCGAACTTTGTGCTGCACGCCGGAGCAGGTCCGGGACCGCGCGCCGGAGCCGCGCGCCGGAGCGAACCCGGAGCCGCTCCGGGGCGCGAGAGACGGCAAAGGGGCGCGCGGGAAGGGGTGGGAGCGGCCGAGGGGATGCCCGGTGGACCCGCAGGCCCGCCGGGCGCCCCTCAGCGGCAGGGTGCCGCGGTCGACGGCGAGGTCGACGGCACCGCGCTGAACGCGTTGTCGGCCGGGGGTGTGGACGGCGTCACCACCACCGGCGACGGCGAGGCCACCCCGGCGCGCGCCGGGGCCGACACCTTCCCCGGCTCGGGGGACCGCGTCGGCGTCACCGCCGCCGGGGGGACGGCGGCGGACGACGGCGTGCCGGGCGCCGTGGGTATCTGCGCGACCGTGGGGCAGGCGGTCCGGCTGGCCGGCGCCCCCGCGTCCACCGGGACGGCGGTGGGGCGGATGCCGCAGCCCGCCGCCAGTACGGCCAGGCCCAGCAGGGCGGCGGCACCGAAGGACCGCCGGTCGAAGGGACGTCTCACGGGGCACTCTCCTCGGGGGCGTCGGCCGGCGGCGGGGGTGGCGGCGACACCGGCAGCGTCAGCGTGAACACCGCACCCACCTCCCCGTTGGCGGCCGTGATCGTCCCCCCGTGGATCTGCGCGTTGGCCATCGCGATGGAGAGGCCGAGACCGCTGCCCTCCGACCGTGCCCGCCCCTTGTCGGCCTTGTAGAACCGGTCGAACACGTGCGGCAGCACGTCCTCGGGGATGCCGGGGCCGCTGTCGGACACCTCGACGACCACCGAGTCCGGGGTCTCCCGCACCCGCACCCGCACCGGCGAGCCCCCGTGCTTGAGCGCGTTGCCGATCAGGTTGGCGAACACCACGTCCAGCCGGCGCGGGTCGACCACGGCCCGGACCCCGCGCGGGGCGTCCAGCTCGACCGCGTCGTACCAGGCCCGGCCGTCGATGCAGGACATGATCAGGTCGGCGATGTCCACCTCGTCGGCGACCAGCTTGGCCGTGCCGGCGTCGAAGCGGGTCACCTCCATCAGGTTCTCCACCAGGTCGGACAGCCGCCGGGTCTCGCTGACCACCAGCCGGACGGCCGGCTCGATCATCGGGTCGAGCGACTCCGCCTCGTCCTCCAGGATGTCCGTCACGGCGGTCATCGCGGTCAGCGGGGTGCGCAGTTCGTGCGACATGTCGGCGACGAACCGCCGGCTCTGCGCCTCGCGCGCGCTCAGCTCCTCGACCTGCTCGTGCAGCGACTCGGCCGTCCGGTTGAACGTGCGCGCCAGATCCGCGAGCTCGTCCGAACCCTCGACCTCCAGGCGGGTGTCGAGGTGGCCCTCGCCGAGCCGCCGGGCCGCGTCGCCGAGCCGCTTGACCGGCCGCAGCACCGTCGCCGACGCGGCCTGCGCGAGCAGCGCCGAGCCGATCAGCGCCAGCAGGGTGGCGATCGCCAGCGACCAGCCGAGGGTGTTGAGGTCGGCCCGCTCGTTCTCCAGCGACTTGAACATGTACGCCGTCGGACCGGTCGACACCACCTTGGTCCCGCCGATCACGAACGGCCGGCCGTCGAGGTTCTGCCGCTGCCAGTAGAGGTGGTACGTGTACGGGTTGGACTCGGTGATCTCGCGCGGCTTGGCGACGGCGGTCTGCAACGGGGTCGGGACGTTGGCGAGCGAGTACCGCGCCGGATCGGAGGAGGCGATGCAGTCCGGCAGGGCCGGGTCGACGACGACCACGTCGTAGGTGAGTCCGGAGCTGGCGACGTAGCCGGCGAGGTCGATCAGGTCGTGACAGGTCGCCTTCAGCGGCAGGTTCGAGACGTTGCGGCTGAGGGAGACCCGGAAGTCCTTGAGCGCGGTGTCCTGGGCGCGCTTGAGCACCGCGTCCCGGTTCAGCCAGTACGCGATGCCGGAGGCCGAGACGGCGGTGAGCAGGGCGACCGCGGCGAACACCGCGATCAGCCGCACCCGAAGGGAGCGCAGCCGTCGCCACGGGCCCGAGGAGAACCGCCGGGTCGTCGTCTGATGGTCAGTCACGGGAGCCTGTCGTTGCGGAAGTTCAGTGCGGGGGTCGGGATATCGCCGGGCCGGTGGGGTGCCCGGTGGAGTGCCCGGCGGGGCGGGTGCCGGTGGAGGCACCCGCGGTGGCGCCGATGGGGGCGGCGGTCGGAGTGCCGATCGGTGCGGTGGTCGGGGTGGCGGTCACGCCGGTGGGTCCAGCCGGTAGCCGACCCCGCGCACCGTGCGGATCAGCGTCGGCGCCGAGGGCACGTCCTCCACCTTGGCCCGCAGCCGCTGGACGCAGGCGTCCACCAGCCGGGAGTCGCCCAGGTAGTCGTGCTCCCAGACGAGACGCAGCAACTGCTGCCGGGAGAGCGCCTGCCCGGGTCGCCGGCTGAGCTCCAGCAGCAGCCGCAGCTCGGTCGGGGTGAGCTGGAGGTCCGCGCCGTCCTTGGTGACCGTCATCGCCGCCCGGTCGATCACCACCGTGCCGTAGACGGAGGAGTCCGAGCTCTCCCGCTCGCCGCGCCGGAGCACGGCCCGGATCCGGGCGTCCAGCACCCGTGGCTGCACCGGCTTGACCACGTAGTCGTCCGCGCCCGATTCCAGGCCGACCACCACATCGATGTCGTCGGAACGGGCGGTGAGCAGGATGATCGGCAGCTGGTCGGTCCGGCGGATCCGGCGGCAGACCTCGAAGCCGTCGATTCCGGGCAGCATCACGTCCAGCACGATGAGGTCCGGCCGCTGCTCCTTGAAGAGCCTCAGACCGTCCTCGCCGGACGCGGCGGTGGCCACGCGGTGGCCCTGGCGGGTGAGGGCGAGTTCGAGGCCGGTCCGGATGGCGTCGTCGTCCTCGATCAGAAGGAGGAAAGGCACGGGCTCATTCTGGCTCACCCGGAGCGGCGAATCACCCCCCACTCGCCCCTGCCGTCACCCGCCCCCGTCCCCCACCGCCCGACCGGGAACCGGAACCCGAGCCACCGGCGTCCGTCAACGGCGGGAGGCCGAGCACGACAAAAGGCCCGGCCCTGTGACAGCCCTGTGACAGTCGACGGACAGCGTCATCACAACCGGCGGGCAAGATTTTCGATGTCGCCGCAGGACAGCGGGCCAACTGGCCGGCTGGAAGGCGGCAACGGAACCGCTCGTACCGAACAAGGGGGCGCACGATGAACGCCATGCTTCAGACCCGGACCAACCCGGCTGTCGGCACCGCGCGTTCGTCAGCGAACACCCACAGGACCCGGTTCGAGGTCAGGACCGACGAGACCTCCGGTGCCGTGATCGTACGGGGGTGCGCACACAGCACCGGTGGAAGTACTGCCGCACGCCGGGTGAGCGGCGGCGGCAGGACGGGGGAGATGTACGGGATCGGCCGTCGGGGGAACGCGGCCGACTCCGGCAACACCCTCACGCTGCGGGGGATCCTCCCCGTCCGCGTCGAGGGCACGGACGCCCCGGGGGGGAACCGGGGCATCGGGGGGACCGGCCTGCGGAAGGCCGACTCGGGGGAGTCGGCCGGCCGCGAGGCCGCCGGTGCGACGCTGCTGCGGCTGAACCCCGCGGCGGCGCGCACCACCGAAGTGGCACAGGGCGGCGCGCGGGAGGAGCGCCCGGCCGTCGCGGAGGACCACGTCACGGAGTTCACCGCGTACGTGCGCGAGCGTCGCGCCTCTCTGTACGCCACCGCGTACCACCTCACCGGTGACCGCTACGAGGCCGAGGACCTGCTGCAGAGCGCGCTCTTCAGCACCTACCGGGCCTGGGGCCGGATCACCGACAAGGCGGCGGTCGGGGGCTACCTCCGCCGCACCATGACCAACCTGCACATCTCCGCCTGGCGGCGCCGCAAGGTCAGCGAGTACCCGACAGAGGAGCTGCCGGAGACGGTCGGCGACACCGACGCGATGGGCGGCACCGAGCTGCGTGCCGTGCTCTGGCAGGCGCTGGCCAAGCTGCCGGAGAACCAGCGGACCATGCTGGTGCTCCGCTACTACGAGGGCAAGACCGACCCGGAGATCGCCGACGTGCTCGGCATCAGCGTCGGCACGGTCAAGAGCAGCATCTGGCGCGCGCTGCGCCGGCTGCGCGACGACGAGCAGCTGAACACCTCGGGCGACACCGGCCGGGCCTTCGGCGAGCTGGTCGCGTAAGGGCCGCAGGGGGCCGCTCCAGGGCGGTCGCAGGGGCCGCCGAGCGCGGCCCCGGGAATGACTCCCGTCGGGGGACGGGTAGCAGGACGGACACGGCACGGAGGCGCCGGCTCGGGGGAGCGGCGCCGCCGGGGGAGGCCGGGACCGTCCGGGGAAGGCGGCGGGCCCGGTGCGGGGGAGACGCACCGGGCCCGCCGTTTCCGTTTTCCCGTTCTCGGGCTGCGCGGTGAGGCAGACCGCGCGGTGGCCGACCGTGACGTGAAGCCGGGCGTGCCGCGAAGGCCGGGCGTGCCGCGAAGCCGTGAAGCCGGCCGTCCGGGGCTCCGGGCCGCCGTGGGCGGCCGCAGCGGGTCCGGCCCGGCCCCTGTCCGGACGTCAGACGGCGGAGAGCTCCTGGGAGGCCGCCACGCGGATCCGGCGCTCGGCCTCCGGCCCGGCGCAGGGGTGCGCGCCCAGCGCGACCTGCCGGCCGATGATGGTGCGCTCGGCGCGCATCAGCCGCCAGCCGCGCCGCACCAGCACCGGAAGCGACTTCCGGCCCTCGCGCACGTCCCGGCGCAGCCGCCGCCATGCGGTGGTGAGCGGACCGTTGCGCAGGCAGAGGGCGTCACCCAGCAGGCCCTCGGCGGCGCATTCGCCGACGATCTCGGCGGCGAAGATGCCCTCGGCGACGAACGCACCGGCCCCGTCGAGGTCCAGTACCCGGGTGGCGATCCGTCCGTTGTCCGGGATCGAGTACACCGGCACCTCGGACCGGCCGGTCCCGTACAGGTCGCGGATGGCCGCGACGGCCTGCTCGCGGTGCCAGGAGAGCGGGGAGTCCCAGTCGACCGCGCCGTCGGGCAGCAGCGGGAGGGTGGGGTCGTCGCCGTCCTTGTAGAAGTCGTCGAGCTGGAGCACCGGCAGGGCGCTGCGCTCGGCGAGCGAGGACTTCCCCGAACCGGAGGGCCCGGAGAGCAGGACCACCCGGGCGCGGGCTATCGGCACAGGGTTCAGCGGGGAGTCACTCACGGGACACCAGTCTGACGCATCCGGGCCGGATGCCGAAACCGGTCGGACCGAACTGTCCGCATCCGTCGGGTCAGACGGTCTTGAGGACCTCCGGCGCGGTGAGTGCGGCGTGCACCAGCGGCAGGTAGCGGCTGTCGACCTGGAGGTAGACGGGGTGGCCGTCGCCGGGCGGTCGGTAGGCGGTGGCGGCCCAGTCCTGGTCGTGCCAGGTGCCGGGCTCGGGGTCGTGGAAGGTGCCCCCGGCGGCCAGTTCGGTGCGACCGCCCTCGGACGAGCCGAAGGTCACGACGGCGGCCCCGGGGGTGATGCGGAGCTTGCCGTTGACGTAGACGGGCTGCCAGCCGGGACGTTCGGAGCGGGCCGAGCAGGGGACCTTCGCGGTGCGGCCGGCGGCGAGGCGGCGGCGGGCACGGGCCACGAACAGCTTGCGGAGGAACCCGTCCGCGAACAGCGCCATCATCTCCGCCACGAATTCACCCACGGCAGCGTCCCCCTTGATCGTTTCCGGTACGGGCGATTCTGGCCCGGGGTGCGACCGGGCGGGGACCACCGAACGGCTCGACGTCCCGCGACGAAAGTCGCGCGGACGGAGGGGTGGGCCGGGAAGGGGGCGAGCCGGGGGGGGGCGAGGACCGGGAAGGGGCCGCGCCCGGCCCGGAAAACCGACGGACCCGCGCCAGGGGGGGAGAGGCGCGGGTCCGTCCTGTGACCGTCCGGGCCCTGGGGGGGTGAGGGCACTGGGGACGGCCAGTCTGTGGAGTTGTTACTCGTGGCTACTCAACGTAACCGTAGGGCCGACCGGGAGGTCAGATCCCCATCGGGTGCCAGACCGTCTTGGTCTCCAGGAACGAGAGTAGCCGGTCCGTACCGGGCGCATTGGTCCAGTCCTGGGCGAACGGGTCCAGCTCCGGGCGGATCACCCTCTTCAGGGTATCCGCGGCAAGTGCCTCCAGCGAGGCCGCCGCGCCGGGACCGTCGTCGGCGATCGCGCCGGTGAGGTCCACCGCGTTGACGTCCTGGTGGGAGGCCAGGGTCGGGGCGATGTCCGAGGTCCTGCCGGAGATCAGGTTGACCACGCCGCCGGGCACGTCCGAGGTGGCCAGCACCTCGCCCAGCGACAGGGCCGGCAGCGGGGCGTCGGCCGCGACCGCCACCACCACGGTGTTGCCGGTGGCGATGGCGGGGGCGACCACCGAGACCAGGCCGAGCAGCGAGTGCCCGTAGCCGGCCTGCGGGGCGACGATCCCGACCACGCCGGTCGGCTCCGGGGTGGAGAGGTTGAAGTACGGCCCGGCGACCGGGTTGGCGCTGCCCGCGATCTGGGCGACCTTGTCGGTCCAGCCCGCGTACCAGACCCACCGGTCGATCGCCGCGTCCACCAGGGCGGCGGCCTTCTTCGGGCCGATGCCCTCGGAGAGCGCCACCTCGGCCGCGAACTGCTCGCGCCGGCCCTGCAGCATCTCGGCGACCCGGTAGAGCACCTGGCCGCGGTTGTACGCGGTGGTGCCGGCCCAGCCCTTGACCGCCGCACGGGCGGCAAGGACGGCGTCGCGGGCGTCCTTGCGGGTGCCGAGCGGGGCGTTGGCGAGCCACTCGCCCTTGGAGTCGGTCACCTCGTACACCCGCCCGCTCTCGGAGCGCGGGAACTTCCCGCCGACGTACAGCTTGTAGGTCTTGAGGACGTCAAGACGCGCGATGGTGGTCTCAGACATCGAGGTAGGCCTCCAGACCGTGCCGGCCACCCTCGCGGCCGTAGCCCGACTCCTTGTAACCGCCGAACGGCGAGGTCGGGTCGAACTTGTTGAAGGTGTTGGCCCAGACCACGCCGGCCTTCAGCCGGTCGGCGGTCCAGAGGATCCGCGAGCCCTTCTCCGTCCAGATGCCGGCGGAGAGGCCGAACGGCGTGTTGTTGGCCTTCTCGACCGCCTCGGCGGGGGTGCGGAAGGTCAGCACGGACAGCACCGGGCCGAAGATCTCCTCCTGGGCGATCCGGTGGGCCTGGCTGACGCCGGTGAAGATGGTCGGCTTGAACCAGAAGCCGGTGCCCGGGAGCTCGCACTCCGGCGACCAGCGGTCCGCGCCCTCGGCCTCGCCGGCGTCCGTCAGCTCGGTGATCCGCGCCAGCTGGGCGGCCGAGTTGATGGCACCGATGTCGGTGTTCTTGTCCAGCGGGTCGCCGACCCGCAGGGTGGACATCCGGCGCTTCAGCGCGTCCAGCAGCTCGTCCTGGATCGACTCCTGGACCAGCAGGCGCGAGCCCGCGCAGCAGACGTGCCCCTGGTTGAAGAAGATGCCGTTGACGATGCCCTCGACCGCCTGGTCGATCGGCGCGTCGTCGAAGACGATGTTGGCGGCCTTGCCGCCCAGCTCCAGCGACAGCTTCTTGCGGCTGCCGGCCAGCTGCTTGGCGATCGCCCGGCCGACCGGGGTGGAGCCGGTGAAGGCGACCTTGTTGACGTCCGGGTGCGCGGTGAGCGCGGCGCCGGTGGTGCCGTCACCCGTGACGATGTTGACGACGCCCTTCGGCAGACCGGCCTGGCGGCAGATCTCGGCGAAGCGCAGCGCGGTCAGCGGGGTGGTCTCGGCCGGCTTGAGGACGACCGTGTTGCCGGTGGCCAGCGCCGGGGCGATCTTCCACGCCAGCATCATCAGCGGGAAGTTCCACGGGATGACCTGGCCGGCCACGCCCAGCGGCTTCGGGTTCGCGCCGTAACCGGCGTAGTCCAGCTTGTCCGCCCAGCCCGCGTAGTAGAAGAACCAGGCGGCGACGGTCGGGATGTCGAAGTCGCGGGTCTCGCGGATCGGCTTGCCGTTGTCGATCGACTCCAGCACCGCCAGCTCGCGGCCGCGCTCCTGGATGATCCGGGCGATCCGGAACAGGTACTTCGCGCGCTCGCTGCCCGGCAGCGCCGACCAGTCGGTGAAGGCCCGGCGGGCGGCGGCGACCGCGCGGTCCACGTCCTCCGCGGTGCCCCGCGCGAACTCGGCGAGCACCTGCTCGGTGGCCGGGTTGACCGTCTTCAGGGCCTCGCTGCCGGAGGAGTCGACGAACTCGCCGCCGATGAAGTGGCCGTACGAGGTGGCGATGTCGCCGGCCGCGGCGGGCGACTCGGGGGCGGGGGCGTAGCCGAACAGCCCGGCCGGCCTGACGGCCTGCGCCGCCTGTCCGGCCGGTTCTGCCTGCGCCGCCTGTCCGGCCTGCCCGGTCGCGGGCCCCGCGGTCTTCTTGGTGTTCTTGGCCATGATTCTCAGTCCACCGTCACGTAGTCGGGACCGGAGTACCGTCCGGTGGTCAGCTTCTGCCGCTGCATCAGCAGGTCGTTGAGCAGGCTGGAGGCGCCGAAGCGGAACCAGTGCGGGGTCAGCCAGTCGTCGCCGAGGGTCTCGTTGACCATCACCAGGTACTTCATCGCGTCCTTGGTGGTCTTGATCCCGCCGGCGGGCTTCACGCCGACCTGGACGCCGGTCTGCGCGCGGAAGTCGCGGACCGCCTCCAGCATCAGCAGGGTGACCGGCGGGGTCGCGTTGACGGCGACCTTGCCGGTCGAGGTCTTGATGAAGTCGGCACCGGCCAGCATCGCCAGCCACGAGACGCGGCGCACGTTGTCGTACGTCTGCAGCTCGCCGGTCTCGAAGATGACCTTGAGGTGGGCGGAGCTGCCGTCGGCGCGCCTGCACGCCTGCTTGACGGCGACGATCTCGTTGAAGACGTCCAGGTACCGGCCGGAGAGGAAGGCGCCCCGGTCGATCACCATGTCGATCTCGTCGGCGCCGGCCGCCACCGCGTCGGCGGTGTCGGCGAGCTTGACCGGGAGCGCGGCGCGTCCGGCGGGGAAGGCGGTCGCGACGGAGGCGACCTGGATGTCGGTGCCCTGCAGCGCGGCCTTCGCGGTGGCGACCATGTCCGGATAGACACAGATGGCGGCGACACGGGGAGCGGTCGGGTCGGTGGGGTCGGGGTTCCTGCCCTTGGTGCACAGCGCGCGCACCTTGCCGACCGTGTCCGCGCCCTCCAGCGTGGTCAGGTCGATCATCGACATGGCCAGGTCGATGGCGTACGCCTTCGCCGTGGTCTTGATCGAGCGGGTACCGAGAGTGGCGGCACGCGCCTCCAGGCCGACCTGGTCGACACCGGGCAGGCCGTGCAGGAAGCGACGGAGCGAGGCCTCGGACGTCGCGACGTCCTGGAGACCGCTGCCCGCAACGCCGGGGGCATTGGCTGCAAGAGTGGACATAGTCACCACACCAGCATATCTACGCGCGTAGCCAACCGCTAGACCGGAGACCTATCGATGCCGGACCGAGATCTGACCGCCCACCCGGCCCGACGTGGGGGCGGATTGCGGCGGGGCCACCCGATGCCGGGAGGAGTGACCGGGGCCGAACCGTGATCGCGGACCCTGTGGGCGGCGGGGGGCATGGGGCAGAATCGTCGGCATGACCGAATCCGACGGCAAGCCCCACCAGGGCTCGGCCGGCTCCGATGGGGAGCCCGTGTACGCCGACCGCGTGTACCGCTCCGTTCCCGGCGTGATCTCCGGGGTGCTGTTGTTGGCCGTGGCGGCGTGGCTCATCGGGGACGCGGCGATCAACGGGAGCGGCAAGACGCCGTGGGTGTCCCTGGCCGCCGTGCCGGTGTTCGTGCTCCCGGTGATCGCGTACACCCTGCGGCCGGCGGTGCTGGCCAACGAGCGGCGGCTGGTGGTGCGCAACCCGCTGCGCACGATCATCGCGCCGTGGGCCGCCGTGGACGCGCTGCGGGCCGGGTACTCGGTGGAGCTGCTCGCCGACGGCCGGAAGTTCCAGGTGTGGGCCGTGCCGGTGTCGCTGCGGCAGCGCAAGCGGGCCGCCCGGGCGCGCGAGCACGGCGGGCGGCAGCACGCGTCCCGGCTCGGGATGGTCTTCGGCCAGGCGTCGTCCGGGGCGGCGGTGCAGGGCTCGACGGACCCGAACCGGGCCTGGTCCGACCAGGTGGTCGGCGTCCTCCAGGAGACGGCCGAGCGCAACGCCTCCCGTCCGGACGCGGCCGGCCCGGTGCAGGTCCGCTGGTGCTGGTGGATCATCGCCCCGACCCTGGCCGGGCTGGTGGCCCTGATCACCATCATCGCGGTCTGACCGCGCCCCCCGACCGAGAGGGCCCGCCGATCCGGCGGGCCCTTCGTCGTACCGCCGGGACGGCGCCGTCGCGGCCCGGCCGGGCGCGGCGCGTGGACGCGACGAGCGCCTCCCGGCCCGTGCCGGGAGGCGCTCGGTCGTGCGTGCGGTCGGTCAGGCGTCGATGCCGGCGGCGGCGGCCAGGTCGCGCTTGACGGCGGCGAGGAGGGCGGCGGCCCGCTCCCGGGCCGGGGCGAGGTCGGCGGCGGTGGCGACCGGGAGGACGACCTCCAGGTAGCACTTGAGCTTGGGTTCGGTGCCGGAGGGCCGGACCACGATGCGGGCGGAGCGGACGGTGTCCCCGGCCAGGTAGTAGCGCAGGCCGTCGGTGGCCGGCAGGTCGGCGGAGCCCTCGGTGAGGTCGTCGGCGCGGGTGACGGTCAGCCCGGCCAGCTCGGCGGGCGGCTGCTCCCGCAGGCGGCGCATGGCGTCGGCGATCAGCGCGAGGTCCTGGACCCGGACGGAGAGCTGGTCGGTGGCGTGCAGGCCGTGCTCCAGCGCCAGGTCGTCCAGCAGGTCGGTGAGGGTGCGGCCGGACCGCTTGAGGGTGGCGGCCAGTTCGGCGACCAGCAGGGCGGCGGTGATGCCGTCCTTGTCGCGGACGCCCTCGGGGTCGACGCAGTAGCCGAGCGCCTCCTCGTAGCCGTAGCGCAGGCCCTCGGCACGGGAGATCCACTTGAAGCCGGTGAGGGTCTCGGCGTAACCGAGCCCGGCGGCCTCGGCGATCCGGCCGAGCAGCGAGGAGGAGACGATGGTGGTGGCGAAGGTGCCGGCGGCCTGCTTGGCGACCAGTGCGGCACCGAGCAGCGCGCCGACCTCGTCGCCGCGGAGCATCCGCCAGCCGTTGGTGCCGCTGCCGGCGCCGCCGTTGGCCGGGACGGCCACCGCGCAGCGGTCGGCGTCCGGGTCGTTGGCGATGACGAGGTCGGGGCCGACCGAGGAGGCGGTGCGGAAGGCGAGGTCCATCGCCCCCGGTTCCTCCGGGTTGGGGAACGCGACGGTCGGGAAGTCGGGGTCGGGCTCGGCCTGCTCGGCGACCACGGTGGGCGCGGGGAAGCCGGCCCGGCGCAGGGCGGCGACGAAGGTGTCGCGGCCGACACCGTGCATCGGGGTGTAGACGACGTCGAGGTCGCGCGCGCCGTGCGGGTCGACGATGGAGGCGGCCCGGTCGAGGTAGGCCTCGACGACGGACTCGTCGACGGTCTCCCAGCCGCTCCCGGCGAGCGGGACGTCGGTGAGCGAGCCGATGGCGTCGATCTCGGCGGCGATGCCGGCGTCGGCGGGCGGGACGATCTGCGAGCCGTCGCCGAGGTAGACCTTGTAGCCGTTGTCCTGCGGCGGGTTGTGGCTGGCGGTGACGGTCACGCCGGCGGCGGCGCCGAGGTGGCGGACGGCGTAGGCGAGCACCGGGGTGGGCAGCGGGCGCGGGAAGAGCGCGGCGCGAAGGCCGGCTCCGACCACCACGGCGGCGGTGTCGCGGGCGAAGTCGTACGACTTGTGACGGGCGTCGTAGCCGATGACGACGAGGTCGCCGAGGCCCTGCTGCTTGACGTAGGCGACCAGGCCGGCGGCGGCCCGGATGACCACGGCGCGGTTCATCCGCATCGGGCCGGCGCCGAGTTCGCCGCGCAGCCCGGCGGTGCCGAACTGGAGGCGGCCGGCGAAGCGGTCGGCGAGATCGGACCAGGCGAGCTTCGCCCGGGACTCGGCCTCCGGGTCCTCGGCGTCGGCGAGCAGCGCGGACAGCTCCTCGCGGGTCTGCGGGTCCGGGTCCTCGGCCAGCCAGGTCCGGGCCCGGGCGAGGAGGTCGGTGGTGGTTGCCTGCGTCATGGCTGCAGCTCCATCGGGAAGTGCGTCGGTGGTACGGCCGGAGGGGCGAGCGAGGCCGGGTGGCCGGAGGGTTCCGCGTGACGTGCCTGGGGTTCTGCCGGGCGGGCGGGGGAGGGGCGCATGCGGACGGGGCCCGCGGGCGGACGTGATCAGCGGATCGGTCGATCAACGGATCACGGTCGCTCGCGGACCCCGTCGCCCGGGCGGCGTACGCCGGACGCCCTGTGTGGGGGGGCGTCCGGTACGGGCCGGAGCGGCTCAGATCCGGTCGAGGACCTTCGCCAGCAGCGCGCCCATCCGCTCGGCGGAGGCCTTGCCGGCCTCCAGCACCTCGGCGTGGTTGAGCGGCTCGCCGGTCATGCCGGCCGCCAGGTTGGTGACCAGGGAGATGCCGAGCACCTCGGCGCCGGCCTCGCGGGCGGCGATGGCCTCCAGGGTGGTCGACATGCCGACCAGCTCGCCGCCGATCACCCGGGCCATGTTCACCTCGGCCGGGGTCTCGTAGTGCGGGCCGCGGAACTGGACGTAGACGGCCTCGTCGAGCGTCGGGTCGACCTCGCGGCACAGGTCGCGCAGCCGCTTGGCGTAGAGGTCGGTGAGGTCGACGAAGTTGGCGCCGACGATCGGGGAGTCCGCGGTCAGGTTGATGTGGTCGCTGATCAGGACCGGCTGGCCGGGGACCCAGCCGTGCCGCAGGCCGCCGCAGCCGTTGGTCAGCACGATGATCCCGCAGCCGGCCGCGGCGGCGGTGCGCACGCCGTGGACGACGGTGGCGACGCCGTGGCCCTCGTAGTAGTGGTTGCGGCCGAGGAAGATCAGCGCGCGCTTCTCGCCGATCTTCACCGAACGGATCGTGCCGGCGTGGCCGGCCACGGCGGGGGCGGGGAAGCCCGGCAGGTCGGTGACCGGGAACTCCGCGACCGTCTCGCCGAGGGCTTCGGCGGCCGGCACCCAGCCGGAGCCCATCACCAGGGCGACGTCGTGGCGCTCGGCACCGGTCAGCTCGCGGAGGCGCTCGGCGGCGGCCTGAGCGGCGGCGTAGGGGTCGGCGGAGACGACCGACTGAGGAGATGCGTTCACACGACCGAGGATAGACGGGAAACGGCTACGCGCGTAGAAAATCCTGGTACGACGTGCCGGATCGTTACCCGGATGGCGTGAACGTACAGCTCCGGGACACCTGGTGGGGGGTGCGACCCGGAGCAAGGCACAAACCCGGTGGCGAGCCGCCGGCCCGGCGGGCGTCACGGGCGGGCGGGCCGCGGGGCGGAGCGGGCCGCGGGCCCGGTCGGCGGGCCGGTGGGGCGGGCCCCGCGAAGGGGTCGGGGAGCGGTCCGGAGGAGTAGTGCGGGCGGCGGGGGGACCGCCACCCCGGGGGCCCGGGGGGAGGCGGCCGGCGGGCGGGGTGCCCGGGCCGCGCCCCCGGAGGCGGTCAGCAGGGGCGGCGGCGCAGGTCCAGGACGTAGTCGTCGGGGGCGCCGGCGCTCTCCGCCGCGTCCGCGATCAGCCCCAGGTACCGGGCGGCGGGCAGGCCGCCCTCGTAGTCGTTGAGCACGTACGTCCAGACCGGCACGTCGCCGTCCAGGGTCTGCGCGCGCAGCTTGATCTTGCGGTAGATGCCGAGCTGGACGCCCTCCCAGCGGTCGAGCCCCTCCTCGTCCATCGGCGCGACGTCGTAGAGCGAGACGAAGACCTGGTCCTTCTCGTCCTCCACCACCGTGGCCAGCGAACCTTCCCAGCCGAGCTGCTCGCCGCCGAAGGTGAGCCGCCAGCCGGACAGCCACCCCGTGGTGCGCAGCGGTGAGTGCGGGGCGCGGCGGGTCATCTGCCGGGCATCGAGGTTGGTGGCATACGCGGCGTAAAGGGGCATGGGGGGAAGACTACGTTCCTCGGGCGATCGGGCAGAAGCCCCGACCCCGGCGTGGCAGCGCTCCCGGCGTGCGGGACAATGGTGGACGTGACTCGGATCGTGATCATCGGTGGCGGACCCGGCGGATACGAGGCGGCCCTGGTGGCGGCCCAGCTCGGCGCGGAGGTGACCGTCGTCGACCGCGACGGCCTGGGCGGATCGGCGGTGCTCACGGACTGCGTGCCGTCGAAGACGTTGATCGCGACCGCGGAGGTGATGACCACCTTCGACAGCTCGTACGAGGAACTCGGCATCATCGTCGCGGACGACACTCCGCACATCGACAGCCCGGCCCGGGTGGTCGGCGTGGACCTGGGCAAGGTCAACCGCCGGGTGAAACGCCTGGCGATCGCGCAGTCCCACGACATCACCCAGTCCGTCACGCGGGCCGGCGTCTCCGTGCTGCGCGGCCGCGGCCGGCTCGGCACCGGGGGCCAGGCCGTGGACGGCTCCCGCGAGGTGCTGGTGGACGCGCCCGACGGCAGCGTCCAGTCGCTGCGCGCCGACGCGGTGCTGATCGCCACCGGCGCGCACCCGCGCGAGCTGCCGGACGCCCAGCCGGACGGCGAGCGGATCCTGACCTGGACCCAGGTGTACGACCTGGAGGAGCTGCCGCGCGAGCTGATCGTGGTCGGTTCCGGTGTCACCGGCGCCGAGTTCGCCGGTGCGTACCAGGCGATCGGTTCCAACGTCACTCTGGTCTCCTCGCGCGACCGGGTGCTGCCGGGCGAGGACCCGGACGCCGCCGAGGTGCTGGAGGAGGTCTTCCGCCGTCGCGGCATGAACGTGATGAGCCGCTCGCGGGCCGAGAGCGCCAAGCGGATCGGCGACAAGGTGGAGGTGACCCTCTCCGACGGCACGGTGATCGAGGGCACGCACTGCCTGATGGCCGTCGGCTCGATCCCCAACACGGCGGAGATGGGCCTGGAGGAGGCCGGGGTCAAGCTCAACGACTGGGGCCAGATCCAGGTCGACCGGGTGTCCCGCACCTCCGCCCCGGGCGTGTACGCGGCCGGGGACTGCACCGGCGTCTTCATGCTCGCCTCGGTGGCGGCCATGCAGGGCCGGATCGCGATGTACCACGCGCTCGGCGACGCGGTGCAGCCGCTCAACCTGAAGACCGTGGCCTCCAACGTCTTCACCGACCCGGAGATCGCCACCGTCGGCTACACCGCCGCCGACGTGGAGTGCGGCAAGATGGACGCGGTCGAGGTCAAGCTGCCGCTGCGCGGCAACCCGCGGGCCAAGATGCAGGGCATCCGGGACGGCTTCGTGAAGCTGTTCTGCCGCCCGGGCACCGGGATCGTGGTCGGCGGTGTGGTCGTCGCCCCGCGGGCGAGCGAGCTGATCCACCCGATCTCGCTCGCGGTGGACGCCAATCTGACCGTCGAACAGGTGGCCAGCGCCTTCACCGTCTACCCGTCGGTCTCCGGCTCCACCGCCGAGGCCGCCCGCCAGCTCCACATCCGCAAGCGGGACGCGGGCGAATCCTGAGCACCCGGGGCCCAGTTGAGGGCGGTCGCCGTTCGGCGGCCGCCCTTTGCGCAGGCCGGGGCGTCACCCGGACGGCGGGCGCAGTTCCGGGTTGCTGACGGCGCGTATTGTACGGTCACGCGCCGCTCTTGCGTGAGCAATTCCCGCTACTAGCAGCAAACGCCTGAAAGCAGACGGTCACGCACGTTACCGTCGGTTCTGTGTTTGCAGCAGAACGTCGCCAGTTGATCCTCGAAATGGTGCGCGCCAACGGAGCGGTCTCGCTCCGGGAACTGGCCCGCGTCGTCCAGACCTCCGAAGTGACCGTGCGCCGCGACGTACGGGCACTGGAGGCAGAAGGGCTCCTCGACCGCCGGCACGGCGGCGCGGTGCTCCCCGGCGGCTTCAGCCGCGAACCCGGTTACCCGCAGAAGACCCACCTCTCCGCCGCAGAGAAGAGCGCCATCGCCGATCTCGCAGCGGGCCTGGTGGAGGAAGGTGACGCCGTTGTCGTCGGCGCCGGTACCACCACCCAGGAGCTGGCCCGCCGGCTGGCCCGGGTGCCCGGGCTGACGGTGGTCACCAACTCGCTGCTGGTCGCCCAGGCGCTGGCGCACGCCAACCGGGTGGAGGTGGTGATGACCGGCGGTACGCTGCGCGGCTCCAACTACGCCCTGGTCGGCAGCGGCGCCGAACAGTCGCTGCACGGGTTGCGGGTGTCCAAGGCGTTCATCTCGGGCAGCGGACTGACCGCCGAGCGAGGCCTTTCGACCACGAACATGCTCTCCGCGAGCGTGGACCGGGCGTTGGTGCAGTCGGCCGCCGAGGTGATCGTCCTCGCCGACCACACCAAGCTCGGCGCGGACACCATGTTCCAGACCGTCCCGACCGAGACCATCACCCGGCTGGTCACCGACGAGCAGGCGACCGCCGACGACGCCACCGCGCGGGAGCTGGACGCGCTGGCCGACTGCGGGGTGCAGATCGACCTCGCGCCGCTCGGCACCCCGCCGACCGGTGACGCCCCGGTGCACGGCACCGGCAGCGGTCCCGTCCACCAGACCCAGCCGGGCCCGATGGCCCGCAGGGCGGCCCCGCCCCCGGGCGGCGCCCCGCTGCCCGGCCAGCGCCGCCCGGGCACCCACGGCCCCGGGGGACCGGGCGGTCCGGGCGGCCCGCTGCCGGCCAGACTCGCCGAGCTGGGCCTGCCGCGCGGGCGGTGACCCGCCGCCGGAAACGGCACCGGTCCGCACACCCTGGGGGGCGTACGGACCGGTGACGCAACGGGTGGACGTCAGTCCTTGATCTCGCAGAGCGCGGCGCCGCTGGAGACGCTGGCACCCACCTCGGCCTTGAGGCCGACGACGGTGCCCGCCTTGTGGGCGTTCAGCGGCTGCTCCATCTTCATCGCCTCCAGGACGACGATCAGCTCGCCCTCCGCGACGACCTGGCCCTCCTCGACGGCGACCTTGACGATGGTGCCCTGCATCGGCGAGGCCAGCGTGTCACCGCTGACGGCCGAACCGGCCTTCTTGGCACCCACCCGGCGCTTGGCCTTCGCGGCCCCCGCACCGGCCGCCGGGGCGGTGGAGACGCCCAGCGAGGACGGCAGCGAGACCTCGATCCGCTTGCCGCCGACCTCGACGACCACGGTCTCCCGGCCCTCGGCCTCCTCGCCGTCACCGGCGGCACCGGCGAACGCGGGGATGGTGTTGTCGAACTCGGTCTCGATCCACCGGGTGAAGACCTGGAACGGGCCCTCGCCGCCGTGCACCTCGGGGGCGAACGCGGGGTCGGTGACCACGGCCTGGTGGAACGGGATGGCGGTGGCCATGCCCTCGACCTTGAACTCCGCCAGCGCGCGCCGCGCCCGCTCCAGCGCCTGCTTGCGGTCGCGGCCGGAGACGACCAGCTTGGCCAGCAGGGAGTCCCAGGCCGGGCCGATGACCGAACCGGTCTCGACACCCGAGTCCAGCCGGACGCCCGGGCCGGACGGCGGGGCGAACAGCGTCACGGTGCCCGGCGCCGGCAGGAAGTTGCGGCCCGGGTCCTCGCCGTTGATCCGGAACTCGAAGGAGTGACCGCGGACCTCCGGGTCGTCGTAGCCGAGCTCCTCGCCGTCGGCGATCCGGAACATCTCCCGGACCAGGTCGATGCCGGTGACCTCCTCGGTCACCGGGTGCTCGACCTGCAGACGGGTGTTGACCTCCAGGAAGGAGATCGTGCCGTCCAGCGCGACCAGGAACTCGCAGGTGCCGGCGCCCTGGTAACCGGCCTCCTTGAGGATGGCCTTCGAGGACCGGTACAGCTCGGCGTTCTGCTCGGGGGTCAGGAACGGCGCGGGCGCCTCCTCGACGAGCTTCTGGTGCCGGCGCTGCAGCGAGCAGTCACGGGTGGAGACGACCACGACGTTGCCGTGCTTGTCCGCCAGGCACTGGGTCTCGACGTGCCGGGGGTTGTCCAGGTAGCGCTCGACGAAGCACTCGCCGCGCCCGAAGGCGGCGACCGCCTCGCGGACCGCGGACTCGAACAGCTCCGGGATCTCCTCCAGGGTGCGGGCGACCTTGAGGCCGCGGCCGCCGCCGCCGAAGGCCGCCTTGATGGCGACCGGCAGGCCGTGTTCCCGGGCGAACTCGACGACCTCGTCCGCACCCGCGACCGGGTCGGGCGTGCCGGCCACCAGCGGGGCACCGGCGCGCTGCGCCACGTGCCGGGCGGTGACCTTGTCCCCGAGATCGCGGATGGCCTGCGGCGGCGGGCCGATCCAGGTGAGGCCCGCGTCGAGGACGGCCTGGGCGAAGTCGGCGTTCTCCGACAGGAAGCCGTAGCCGGGGTGGACGGCGTCCGCACCCGAGTCGGCGGCGGCCTGGAGGACCTTCGCGATGTCCAGGTAGCTGGTGCCGGGGGTGTCGCCGCCCAGCGCGTAAGCCTCGTCGGCCGCGCGGACGTGCAGCGCATCCCGGTCCGGCTCGGCGTAGACGGCGACGCTGGCGATACCGGCGTCCGAGCAGGCACGGGCGACGCGGACGGCGATTTCCCCGCGGTTGGCGATGAGCACCTTGCGCACTGTGGCTCCCTTCTTGAACCTCGTTGAGTTTATGGATTCCTGGGCAGTACCGGCGAGTAGCCCCAGGTTGTGAACTATCCCACACGGAGGGTGATGCGTCCGGACGGGTGGTGGGCGGCCCGGCGGAAGTCTCTGCAGGTGACGGCAGGTGGGTCGGAGGGCGTCCGGTGCTTGCGGACGGTGACGCAGTGTCCCGGCGGGGCCGTGGCGGGGCGGTGGGCTTGGCCACACTCCGGCGGTTCGCGAGCCGCGCCCGGGCGTTCCTCAGGGAGCCGGCGCCGGGACGGGGGCGGTGGAGGCGGGGGCACCGGCGGCCGGGGCGGCGGAAGCGGGGGCGCCGGCGGCCGGGGCGGGCGCGGCCGGGGTGGGCGCGCGCTCCAGGGCCTGGGCGGTCACGTCGGCGACCTGCTCGACCACGTCCGGTCCGTACGCCTGGGGGTTGACCACCCGCAGGAGGAGGGCGAACGTGCCGTCCGCGCCGTGGCGGCGGGCCAGCCGGCGGTGGTGCGCCACGAGGTGGCGGACTCCGGCCTGGTTGGCGACCCCGGTCTGGCCGGAGATCAGGAAGACCGGGCGGCCACCCCCGGGAGTGGCCAGCCGGGCCAGCAGGACGTGGACCCCGGCTTCCCAGTCGGCGGTGTAGGAGCGGCCGCCGACGGTGATCACGTTGTCGGCCGCTTCGGGGCCATTGGATATCGTCACCCCGGGCAGGCCCCAGGCGAGGTGGGCGGCCATCCGGTCGTTGGAGACGGGGCCGCCGAAGCAGAGCTCGGTCTTGGCGCCGAGGCTGCGCGGCGCGGCGTCGTGCGCGACCAGGTCGGCCTGCGAGCCGCACTCCTTCACCAGGGCGGCCAGCTCCATCAGCGCGTAGGCGTCGCGCCGGGTGACCGTGCGGGGGTGTGCGCCGGTGCCGATGCTGCGGTTGACCACGATCAGGCACTCGCCGCCGGCCGGCAGGCCGAGGAAGGCCCTGGTCCGTTCCAGCCGCCGTCTTCGGCGCAGGCTCTGGCCGAGCCACCCGATCGTGGCGCTGAGCGCGCTGGCGACCAGCCCCAGCAGCACGTTGAGCAGACTGTCGGTCATCCGCCCATCACCTCCCCGTTCGAACGGTGCCGGTCAGCCTAGCGGTGGGCAGGCCGGTGGCCCCGGTCCGGACCGTCGACGGTGCCGGAGCGCACTTCTAGCGTGCATCAGATGAGGCAAGCAACGGGGAAGTTGGCGTTAATAGCACTCGTCTTTGGCGCACTGACGACGGCCGGGTGCAGCAGTTCGGGCACGGGCGGAGCGGCGGGCCCGCCGCCGGTCGCCGCCGTGGTCCCGCTCAGCGGCCCGGCCCGCTTCGGCGCGGATGCCGGGTGGGCGCCCGCCGCCGCGACCTCCCCGGTCAGGCAGCCGAAGCCCTGCCCGGGCTCGAAGTACGGCGCCGAGCTGCTCGGGGCCGGCGCGTCGCCGGACGCCCCGGACGTCCCGGGTTTCCCGGGCCTTCGGGCACCGACGCCCCGGCCGGCGGCCGACGTCAGACCCAGAGGTCGGTGATCCGGACGTCCAGTTCGGCGAGCAGGCCGCGCAGCAGCGGCAGCGAGAGGCCGATGACGTTGCCCGGGTCGCCGTCGATGCCCTCGACGAACGGCGCCGAGCGGCCGTCCAGGGTGAACGCGCCGGCCACGTGCAGCGGTTCGCCGGTGGCGATGTAGGCGGCGACCTCGGCGTCGTCGGGGGTGCCGAAGCGGACGGTGGTGGAGGCCGTGGCGGAGGCCTGTCGCCCGGTGACGGTGTCGATGACGCAGTGGCCGGTGCGCAGCACGCCGGCGCGGCCGCGCATCGACTGCCAGCGGGCCAGCGCCTCGGTGGCGTCGGCGGGCTTGCCGAGCGCCAGGCCGTCCAGCTCCAGCACCGAGTCGCAGCCGATCACCAGTTCGCCGCCGGTGAGTGTGGCGGCGACGGCCTTGGCCTTGGCCTCGGCGAGGACGAGGGCCAGCTCGGCGGGGGTGGCGGCGGTGAGGGCGTCCTCGTCGACGCCGCTGACCACCACGCGCGGGTCGAGGCCCGCCTGGCGCAGCAGCCCGAGGCGGGCGGGGGAGGCGGAGGCGAGCACGAGGGTGCGGCGGTCGGTCATGCCCACCAGCGTAGAGGGGCGGTCCGGTCGGCCGGGCGGAGCGTCGCGTTCAGAGCATCAGCAGAACGGCGATCAGCAGGGTGAGGGCGGCGAGCACGTGGCCGGCCCGGTGCAGCCTGCGCTGCATTCGCTGGGCTTCCGGGGACGGCTCGTCGCGGGGATCTGACCAGAGCACTCCTCCAGGGTGCTCCGCGGGGCTGCCGGGACGCCTGAGTATCCGTACTCAGGTTTCGGGGCAATCCGGACGTTCGCCGGGCGTGCCGCCGGGCGGGGCGGCGGGTGCCGGCGAAGCACCTGCCGCCCCGCCCGGGGCGCGCCCGGTGCTGCTATCCGGCCCAGCCGGAGGTGCGCCAGGCGTTGGCGCCCGGGCGCGGGGCGGTCCGGAGCCGGCGGGCGCGGTCGTTCCAGGGGGAGTCCGGGCCGGCGCCGGCCCGGCGGGTCGCCTCGGCGGCGGCCTGCGCGGCGGCGGCCCGGGCCTGGACCACCGCCAGGACGGTGGCCAGCTCCTCGGGGGTCGGCTGCCCGTGCAGCACGTGGATCGGGGCCATGCTCAATCCTCTCGCGATCCTCTCGGAGCGGGCGACTACAGCGGGATGTTGCCGTGCTTCTTCGGCGGCAGCGTCTCGCGCTTGCCGCGCAGCGCGCGCAGGCCGCGGACGATGTGCCGGCGGGTCTCGCTCGGCGCGATGACGGCGTCCACGTAGCCGCGCTCGGCCGCGAGGTACGGGTTGAGCAGGGTGTCCTCGTAGGAGGCGATCAGCTCGGCCCGCTTCGTGTCGACGTCGTCCGCCTCGGCCAGCTCGCGCCGGTGCAGGATGTTGACCGCGCCCTGGGCGCCCATCACCGCGATCTGCGCGGTCGGCCAGGCCAGGTTGAGGTCGGCGCCCAGGTGCTTGGAGCCCATGACGTCGTACGCGCCGCCGAAGGCCTTGCGGGTGATCACGGTGATCAGCGGGACGGTGGCCTCGGCGTAGGCGTAGATCAGCTTGGCGCCGCGGCGGATGATGCCGTCCCACTCCTGCTCGGTGCCGGGCAGGAAGCCGGGCACGTCGACGAAGGTCAGCACCGGGACGTTGAACGCGTCGCAGGTGCGGATGAACCGGGCGGCCTTCTCGCTGGCGGCGATGTCCAGGCAGCCGGCCAGGTCCATCGGCTGGTTCCCGACGATGCCGACCGCGTGGCCCTCGACCCGGCCGAAGCCGGTGATGATGTTGCCCGCGTACAGCGGCTGGGTCTCCAGGAACTCGCCGTCGTCGAGGATGTGCTCGATCACCCGGTGCATGTCGTACGGCTGGTTCGCCGAGTCCGGGACCAGGGCGTCGAGTTCGAGGTCCTCGTCGGTGATCGCGAGGTCCGCCTCCTCGGGGAAGGACGGCGGGTCGGAGAGGTTGTTGGAGGGCAGGTACGAGAGCAGGCTCTTGACGTACTCGACCGCCTCCTTCTCGTCCGCGGCCAGGTGGTGCGCGTTGCCGGACTTGGTGTTGTGGGTGTGCGCGCCGCCCAGCTCCTCCATGCCGACGTCCTCACCGGTGACGGTCTTGATCACGTCGGGGCCGGTGATGAACATGTGCGAGGTCCGGTCGGCCATCACCACGAAGTCGGTGATCGCGGGGGAGTAGACCGCGCCGCCCGCGCAGGGGCCCATGATCAGCGAGATCTGCGGGATCACGCCCGAGGCGTGCACGTTGCGGCGGAAGATCTCGCCGTACAGGCCGAGCGAGACCACGCCCTCCTGGATCCGGGCGCCGCCGGAGTCGTTGATGCCGATCACCGGGCAGCCGGTCTTCAGCGCGAAGTCCATGACCTTGACGATCTTCTCGCCGTACACCTCGCCCAGCGAGCCGCCGAACACGGTGAAGTCCTGCGCGAAGACGGCGACCGGGCGGCCGTCGACGGTGCCGTACCCGGTGACCACGCCGTCGCCGTACGGGCGGGTCCGCTCCTGGCCGAAGTTGGTCGAGCGGTGCCGGGCGAACTCGTCGAACTCGACGAAGGACCCCTCGTCCAGCAGTTCCGCGACCCGCTCACGGGCCGTCAGCTTGCCCTTGGCGTGCTGCTTCTCCACCGCCTTGGCGGAACCGGAGTGCACCGCCTCGTCGAGCCTGCGCCGGAGGTCGGCGAGCTTGCCGGCGGTGGTGTGCGGGTCGTACGGCGCCTCGGTCATCCGGTGGCTCTCCCTGCTCCTTGGCCGCGACCTGTTTCGGGGTCGCGCGGGCCGGGTGGGGATCCGCGCGGATGAGGGCAGGGCGGCGCTACGAACTACCGTTGGGTAGCGTAGTCATCGCTGACGGTTTCCCGTTATGGCCAGCGACACAGTGTGGTCGGCCGCCGTTCTGCGGGACAATGGGGCGGCCTACGGCCTCTAGGGTGTGCCGCATGACCTCCGACACCCCCCGCCGCAGTGGACTGCGCGGCTTCGGCCATGCCGGGCCGTCGCCGTGGACCGACCTGGACCGCCCGCCGCTGGACGCCGCGGCGCTCCGCCGGGACCTGCTGGTCCCGGGCGGGTTGTGGACCGGGCTGGACGTCGTCGACGAGACCGGCTCCACCAACACCGACCTCGCCGCCCGGGCCCGGGACGGTGCCCCGCAGGGCGCGGTGCTGGTCGCCGAGGCGCAGCGGACCGGGCGCGGACGGCTGGAACGGCAGTGGACGGCGCCCGCCCGTTCGGGGCTCTTCCTCTCCGTCCTGCTTCGCCCGGACGGGGTACCCGTCGAGCGGTACGGCTGGCTGCCGATCCTGGTCGGCGTCGCGGCGGCGAGCACGCTGAGCCGGGTCGCCGAGGTGGAGGTCGGTCTGAAGTGGCCCAACGACCTCCAGGTCGGGATCGACGGGGCGGAGCGCAAGCTGGGCGGCATCCTCACCGAGCTCAGCGGCGGCGCGGTGGTCGCCGGTCTGGGCGTCAACGTCTCGCTGCGCGCGTCCGAGCTGCCCGTCCCCACCGCCGCGTCGCTGGTCCTGGCCGGTGCCGCCGTCACCGACCGGTCCACGCTGCTGCGCGCGCTGCTGCGCGAGTTCGCCGGCCTGTACCGGGAGTGGACGGACGCCGCCGGCGACCCGCACGCCAGCGGACTGCTGAGCGCGTACGCGGACCGGTGCACCACGCTCGGCCGGGAGGTCAGGGTGCTGCTGCCCGGCGACCGCGAACTGGCCGGCGAGGCGGTGGCGATCGACGGGGACGGCCGGCTGGTGGTCCGGACGCCCGACGGTTCGCGGCGGCCGGTCGGCGCGGGCGATGTCGTCCACGTGCGGCCGGAGCCGCGCTGACGGCGGCCGGACGCCCGGCGCCGGGGAGCGGCGCCGGAGCGCGGAACCGCCCGGGCCGACGGGAGTCTTCACCACCCCTTGACCCGGGCGGATGCCCCGGATCGCGGGATTCCGTGCGAATATTCCACCTGGCAGCAGTGTGAGGCGCGCCACTGCCCGCCGGGGTGGCGGGCGCGCCCGGACAGGCAGGACACGAGGCGAGTGCGGCGACCGCACGGGGACGGACCGGTGGCAGAGGACGGCAGCAACGGCGGCGCGGCGGGCTCCCACGACCAGACGGGCCCCCACGACCAGACGGTCGCCCTCGACCTGGAACGCCTGATCCTGGACGCGCCGCGACGCTACACCCCGTACCAGGCCGCGCGGGCGGCCGACGTCCCGATGGACCTGGCCACCCGGTTCTGGCGGGCGATGGGCTTCCCGGACATCGGGCAGTCCCGGGCGCTGACCGACGGTGACGTGATCGCTCTGCGCCGGCTGTCCGGGCTGGTCGAGTCGGGGCTGCTGAGCGAGGCGATGGCGATCCAGGTGGCGCGTTCCACCGGTCAGACCACGGCCCGGCTGGCCGGCTGGCAGATGGACACCTTCCTGGAGAACCTCACCCAGTCCGTCGAACCCGGTCTGACCCGCGCCGACGTCGCGTACCCGCTGGTCGAGCTGCTGCTTCCGGAGCTGGAGCAGTTCCTGGTGTACGTCTGGCGCCGCCAGCTGGCCGCCGTCACCGGCCGCGTGGTGCAGGCCGCGGAGGACAACGAGATCACCAGCGGCCGGCTCGCCGTGGGCTTCGCCGACCTGGTCGGCTTCACCCGGCTCTCCCGGCGGCTGGAGGAGGAGGAGCTCGGCGAACTGGTCGAGACGTTCGAGAACACCTGCTCCGACCTGATCGCCGGCCAGGGCGGCCGGGTGATCAAGACGCTGGGCGACGAGATCCTCTACGTCTCCGAGGACCCGGTGACGGCGGCCGAGATCGCGCTCAGCCTGATCGAGGCGCTGGCCGAGGACGACAGCATTCCCGCGCTGCGGGTGGGCATGGCGTTCGGCACGGTCACCTCGCGGATGGGCGACGTCTTCGGCACCACGGTCAACCTGGCCAGCCGGCTCACCTCGATCGCCCCGAAGGACGCGGTGCTGATCGACGGCGAGTTCGCCGTCGCGCTGGAGCAGAACGGCAGTGTCGCGCCCGCCGACGTCGACGGGCCCGGCCTGGCCGAGGCGCTCGCGGCGGCGGCCGGTTCGCGGCCGGCGGGCGCCCCGGACACCGGGCACCGGTTCAACCTCCAGCCGATGTGGCGCCGTCCGGTGCGCGGGCTCGGGCTGGTCGAGCCGTGGCTGCTCTCCCGGCGGCTGCGGGCGGAGTAGGGCCCGGTTCGGCGGGCCGCATCGGGTTCGGCGCGGCCGTGACGATGCGTAGTGACCGGAGCTGCCGGAGCTGCCGCAGCTGCCGGAGCTGTCCGACGCTTTCGGAGCGGGCGGAGGCTTTCGGAGCGGCCTGAACGGTTCGGGAGAACGGCCGTCGTGGGTGCCCGCGGGGCGTGGCCGGGTGGTGCGGGGGCGGCGCGGAACGCCGTCGAGCGCCGTACGGGCGGAGCGGGGCGCCGCCCGGCGGAGTAGAACCTGCCCGGGCCGGGCACGGTCTTGCCGCAAGCCGAACGGTTGAAAGTCGTACTGCCCTGCGGATCCTCTTCGACAAACGGGGCATAACCGAATGAAACCGCCATAGTCTTGGTGCAAGCGGCCGAATGGGTGCGGTTCCCGGGGGCGGGGTCCCCGGGGCGCGGGCCCGGCGGCCCGTCGCAGGGGACCGAGCAGGACCGAGCACAGGGAGCGAGGCGAGCCGGTGAGCAGTGAGGCGATCATGACGGACCGCGGCTGCGACTGCGACCGGACGCAGCAGCCGCCGGCCCCCGGGGCCCCCGACACGCGGCTGACCTCCGTGGTCGAACTCGCCCAGGACATGGCCGGGGCGCTCACCCCGCTGGAGGCCGTCCGGGCCGCCGCCGCACGCGCCACCGAGGCACTCGGCGCCACCATGGCCGCCGTCTCGGTCTGGGACCGCGAGTCCGGCCGGCTGCGGGTCCTGGTCAACCACGGGGAACTCTCGCCGGGGGAGGAGGAGCTGCCCGAGGACGAGTCCTACCCGGTGGCCGACTTCCCCGAGATCGTCACCTACCTGGAGGAGCGCTGGACCACAGGCCGGCTGCCGCGCGCCTGGGTCCAGACCGCCGACAACAGCCAGCCGCACCCCGGGCACGCGCACCCGACCGCAGGCGCGTACTGCCAGGAACGCGCCGCCGCGCTGCGCCGGCGCGGGCGGGCCTGCTGCGTGGTCGCGCCGATCGTCCTGCACGGGCAGGCCTGGGGCGAGCTCTACCTCGCCCGGGCCACCGGGTCGGCCGGGTTCACCGACGCGGACGCCGACTACGCCACCCTGCTCGCCGCCCAGATCTCGGCCGGGCTCGCCCAGACCGAACGCCTCGCCGACCTGCGCAAGCTCGCCTTCTCCGACCCGCTCACCGGTCTGGCCAACCGGCGTGCGGTGGACGCGCGGCTGGAGAGCGCGCTGGAGGCCCACAACCGGGACAACACCGTGGTCTCGCTGGTGGTCTGCGACGTCAACGGCCTGAAGCGGGTCAACGACCAGCTCGGCCACGAGGTGGGCGACCGGCTGCTGGAGCGCTTCGCCCACCAGCTGTCGCTGGCCGCCGCCAAGCTCCCCGGCAGCCTCGCCGCCCGGCTCGGCGGCGACGAGTTCTGCCTGCTCGCCGAGGGCCAGAAGGCGGACGAGGTGGTCGCCGTCGCCGAGGAGCTGTGCGCCCGGGCGCTCGCCCTGGCCGAGGGCGAGGGCGTCGCCTGCGGGGTCGCCTCCACCGGTGACTCGATCGGCCCGGTCACCACCCCCGACCGGCTCTTCCGGCTCGCCGACGCCGCCCAGTACCGGGCCAAGGCCGCCCGCGCCGCCCACCCGGTGGTCGCCGGACGCAGCCACGGCCCGGGCTTCTCGCCCGACCCGACGGTGCTGCTCGCCGACGCCGCGGACCCGCACCACCGTGCCGACGGGCGCGGCCGACCCGGCGGCCGGGCCGGCTCCGGCGACCGGCGGCGCTTCCGCGGCGCCGCGCACAGCGCCGACCCGGGGCAGTTGCTCACTGCGGTGCTCGCCGCGCTCGACCAGCACGGCAACACCCGCTCCGTGCACCCCGCGGACACCATCGGCAAGCTGGCCGTCGTCGCCGAGATCTCGGCCCGGCTGCTGGACGCGGTCGGTTGGTGGATCTCGTACGTGCCGCCCGGCTCTCAGCTGATGCGCACCGCGCAGCACGCCGTCTACCGGATGACCAGCGGGCCGAGCAGCACCCGGGCGGAGACGCAGCGGGCCCAGATCGAGGCCCCGGACGCCGTCTTCGACCTGCGCCACTACCCGATGACCCGCCGGGCCGTACGCGGCGGGGCCTTCGCCCTGCGGGCCGGCGCGGCGGGCAACGACCCGGCGGAGGAGGCCATGCTGGTGGTCTCCGGCTACCGCGGCATGGTCGCGGCCGGCGGTCAGAACGCGGCCGGCGGGTGGCTGCTGGAGCTGTTCGCGGACGACGCCACCCTCCCGCTGGGCCAGGTCGCCGCGGCGCTGCGCTCCCTGGTCGCCGTCGCCCTCGCCGGCCCGGCCTCACCCCCGGTGAGCTGAGGGCCGGAGGCGGGGGAGCGGCGGGCGGGCGAAGGGCGGGCGGGGCCGGGCCGTCGGCGCGGTGTGGCGGTTCGGTGACCGGTCTGTTCCGAGCCGGTCGCGGTCCGGTGGCGAGGGCGTTGCGGGACTGGGCGCGGTGGGGCGGGCGTGGGATGGTGTCCGCGGTCGGCGGGCCGTCGGGGCCGCGCCGGATCGGATTCTCGGGGGTTGACTCCTATGCGCGCTCGGTTGACGGGCCTCGTCCTCTCCGCGGTGCTCGCCTTCGGCGGCGGCGCGCTCGCCGCCGCGCCGGCGGCCTCGGCGGCCCCGGTGGTGCGGTCGGCCCCCGCGGCCCCGGAAGCCCCAGGGGCCCGGCAGGCGCCCGCCCCCGTGGTGCCCGCGGCGGCCGGGCAGGCGGGCGCGTCGGCGGACCGGCACGGGGCGTCGCGGCTGGCCGAGTCGTCGAAGGACAAGTCCAAGAAGAAGAAAAAGAAGAAGAAGGGCCTCGGCCGGATGATGGGCCTGCTGATCGGCGCCGTGCTGGTGCTGACGGTGATCGCCGTGATCATCGTGGTCGTGCTGGTGCTCCGCCGCCGCAACCGCCGCTGAGGTCAGCCGCCGTCCGGCGCTCCGTCGGCCGCTCCGTCCGTCGCTCCGAGCGCGCGCAGGACCGCGGCGACCAGGCGGTCCGCGTACGCGTGGTCGACCGCCCCGAGACCGTGCAGCCAGCGGTAGTACATCGGCCCGTAGAGCAGGTCGACGGCGAGGTCGAGGTCGGTGTCGGCCGGGAGCTGTCCGGCGGTGCGGGCGCTGCGCAGGCGGTCGCGGGTGACCTCCAGCAGGGGGTCCAGCAGCCGTTCGCGGTACTCGCGCAGCAGGTCCGGGTCGACCAGGTACTCGGAGATCAGACCCCGGCCGGTGTTGTCGAAGGCGGGGTCGGTGAGCTCGTCGGCGGTCGGGCGCAGGACGGCGCGCAGGTCGGCGCCGAGATCGCCGGTGTCGGGCAGCGCGAGGCTGCCGCTGGCGTCCTCGCTGACGGCGAGGAAGGCGTCGAAGACGACCGCGCCCTTCGACGGCCACCAGCGGTAGATGGTCTGCTTGCCGACTCCGGCGCGGGCGGCGATCTTCTCGATGGTGAGCTTGGCGAAGCCGACCTCGGAGACCAGGTCGGCGGCGGCGGCGAGGATCGCGGCGCGGCTCTGCTGGCTGCGGCGGCTGGGGTCGGGCGCGGTCTGTCGGGACATGGGGCCATCCTAGCGCCACAGCGAGACGAACCGTCTCGTCTTGACGAGTGGCGGGTCGTCAGGTCATGATGAGGGCGTTCCGACGAGACGGATCGTCTCGTCTCACCATCTCGACGAAGGGCTCCACCATGACCCGCTCCGCGCACATCGCCATGGTCTCCATCCCGGCCCACGGGCACGTCAACCCGAGCCTCGCCGTCGTCGCCGAGCTCGTCGCCCGCGGCCACCGGGTCAGCTACGTCAACGACGCCTCGTTCGCCGGGCCGGTCGAGGCGACCGGGGCGACGCTCGTGCCGTACCCGACCGCGCTGCCCCTCACCGACGACTCCCAGGTGTGGCTGCAGGACCCGGTGGCGATCCAGAACCTCTTCCTCGACGACGCCGTCGCCATGACCCCGGTGGTCCGCCGGCTCTTCGAGGAGGACCGGCCCGACCTCGTGCTGTACGACATCGCCGGGTTCACCGGGCGGGCGGTGGCCGAGGGGCACGGCGTCCCGGCCCTCCAGCTCTCCCCGACCTACGTCGCCTGGCAGGGCTTCGAGCAGGACATGGCCGAGGTGTTCGAGGCGATCCGCAGCGGCCCCGGCGGGCCCGCGTACATGCGGCGGTTCGCCGACTGGCTGGCCGAGAACGGCACCGTCGTCCGGGACCCGGAGGAGTTCAAGGCCCTCCCGGCCCGCGCCCTCGCCCTGATCCCGCGGGCCCTGCAGCCCAACGCCGACCGGGTCGACCCCGCGCGGTACACCTTCGTCGGCCAGTGCTTCGGCGACCGCTCGCACCAGGGCGGCTGGCAGCGGCCGGAGGGCGCCGAGAAGGTGGTGCTGGTCTCGCTCGGCTCCGCCTTCACCCACCAGCCGGCCTTCTACCGGGAGTGCCTCCGGGCCTTCGGCGACCTGCCCGGCTGGCACGTCGTGCTCCAGATCGGCAAGCACACCGACCTGGCCGAGCTGGGCGAGGTGCCGGCCAACGTCGAGGTGCACCGGTGGGTGCCGCAGTTCGACGTGCTCGCGAAGGCCGACGCCTTCGTCACCCACGCCGGCATGGGTGGCAGCAGCGAGGGCCTCTACCACGGGGTGCCGATGATCGCGGTGCCGCAGGCCGTCGACCAGTTCGGCAACGCGGACAAGCTGGTGGAGCTGGGCGTCGCCCGCCGCCTCGACACGGAACAGGCCACCGGGGAGGCGCTGCGCGCCGCCCTGCTGGAACTGACCGGCGACCCGGAGGTGGCCGCGCGCCTGGACGTGCTCCGCGCCGAGGCGCGCGCCGAGGGCGGCACCGCCCGCGCGGCCGACCTGGTCGAGGCCGAGCTGCGCTGACGCGGGGGCGGGATCCGGGCCCCGGGCGCGCCCTCGCGGGCGGGCCCGGGGCCTCAGGCGATCCGGTCCGGGCGGGTGTACACGTTGGCGCCCTCGCCGCGCAGGAAGCCCACCAGGGTCAGGCCCAGCTCCTCCGCCAGGTCCACCGCCAGCGAGGACGGCGCCGACACGGCGGCCAGCAGCGGGGCCCCGGCCAGCGCCGCCTTCTGGGTCAGCTCGAACGAGGCCCGGCCGCTGACCAGGAGCACGTGCCCGGTCAGCGGGAGCCGTCCCGCGCGCAGCGCCCAGCCGACCACCTTGTCGACGGCGTTGTGCCGGCCGACGTCCTCGCGGGCGCAGAGCAGTTCGCCGCTCACGCCGTCGAACAGGCCGGCCGCGTGCAGGCCGCCGGTGGAGTCGAAGGTCCGCTGGGCGGCCCGCAGCCGGTCCGGCAGCCCGTACAGCAGTGCGGGCGGGACGGTCAGCGGGTCGTCGGCGACCGGGTGGCGGACGTGGGTGCGGACGGCGTCCACGGTGTCCCGGCCGCAGAGGCCGCAGGCGCTGGTGGTGAGCAGGTTGCGGTGGGCGGAGAGCGGCAGCGCCCCGGCGCCGCGCAGCGTCGCGTCCACCACGTTGTAGGTGTTGGCGCCGGCCTCGTCGGTGCCGGCGCAGTAGCGCAGTGCCGCGAGGTCCTCGGAGGTGTGCACCAGCCCCTCGCCGACCAGGAAGCCCGCCACCAGGTCGAAGTCCTGGCCCGGGGTGCGCATGGTGACCGTGAGCGGCTCGCCGCCGAGCCGGATCTCCAGCGGCTCCTCGGCCGCCAGCGCATCCGGCCGGGTGCTCCGCCCGTCCCCCCGCAGCCGGACCACCCGCCGCCGCGCCGTCGCCCGCGTCATCGTGTCGCCGCCTCCTGTGTCCGTCGGTCTGCCTGTCGGTCCGTGCCGTCCGTGCCGTCCGCGCGGTCTGCGCCGTCCGTGCAGGCCCGAGGCCGGTCCGTTGCCGTGGCGTGCGCCGTGGGGTGCCCGTCACCCCCACAGCGTGCGGCACCGGCTGCGGTATCCGAAAATCCAGGTGACCGACCGGTCCGGCGCCGGAGTCCCGGAAGGGCTCAGGTGTTGTCATATCTTCATTCACCTGATGAGATGGTGTATATGGATATGCACAGTGCTGCGGCCCCCCACACGCCGCTCGTCCAGGTCGGCAAGGCCGACGTCAGCGCCGAGGACGTGCTGGCCGTCGCCCGGGGGAACGCCCGGGTCGAGATCGGCCCGGACGCGCTCGCCGAGATGGCGGTCGCGCGCGCCCGGATCGACGCCCTGGCGGCCGAACCCCGCCCCGTCTACGGCGTTTCCACCGGCTTCGGTGCCCTCGCCGTCCGGCACATCAGCCCCGAACTCCGGGCCCAGCTGCAGCGCTCGCTGGTCCGCTCGCACGCCGCCGGGATGGGCCCGGCGGTCGAGCGCGAGGTGGTCCGCGCACTGGTGTTCCTGCGGATGAAGACGCTCGCCAGCGGCCGCACCGGGGTCCGCCCCCTGGTGGCCCGGACCATGGCCGCGATCCTCAACGCCGGCATCACCCCCGTGGTCCGGGAGTTCGGCTCGCTCGGCTGTTCCGGTGACCTCGCGCCGCTCTCGCACTGCGCGCTCGTCCTGATGGGCGAAGGCGTCGCGACCGGCCCCGACGGCGTCGAGAAGCCGGCCGCCGAGCTGCTCGCCGCCGCCGGCATCGAACCGGTCGAACTGCTGGAGAAGGAGGGCCTCGCCCTCATCAACGGCACCGACGGCATGCTCGGCATGCTGGTCATGGCCATCGCCGACCTGCAGCGGCTGTTCACCACCGCCGACATCACCGCCGCGATGACCCTGGAGGCGCTGCTCGGCACCGACAAGGTGCTCGCCCCCGAGCTGCACGCCCCGATCCGCCCGCACCCCGGCCAGGCGCTCTCCGCCGCCAACATGCTGGCCGTGCTCAAGGACTCCGGCCTCACCGGCCACCACCAGGACGACGCCCCGCGCGTCCAGGACGCCTACTCGATCCGCTGCGCCCCGCAGGTCGCCGGCGCAGGCCGTGACACCCTCGCCCACGCCGCGCTCGTCGCCTCCCGCGAGCTGGCCGCCTCCGTCGACAACCCGGTGGTGCTGCCGGACGGCCGGGTGGAGTCCAACGGCAACTTCCACGGCGCCCCGGTCGCGTACGTGCTGGACTTCCTCGCCATCGCCGCCGCCGACCTCGGCTCGATCTCGGAGCGCCGCACCGACCGGCTCCTCGACAAGTCCCGCTCGCACGGCCTGCCGGCCTTCCTCGCCGACGACCCGGGCGTGGACTCCGGCCTGATGATCGCCCAGTACACCCAGGCGGCGCTGGTCAGCGAGAACAAGCGGCTCGCCGTGCCCGCCTCGGTCGACTCGATCCCCTCCTCGGCCATGCAGGAGGACCACGTCTCGATGGGCTGGTCCGCCGCGCGCAAGCTGCGCCAGTCCGTCGACAACCTCGGCCGGATCCTCGCCGTCGAACTCACCGCCGCCGCACGGGCGCTGGAGATCCGCCGGCAGGCCGACGCCAGCGGCACGGTGGCGCCCGCCAGTGCCGCGGCGATGGCCGCCGCCCGTGAGGCGGGGGTCGGCGGCGCCGGCCGCGACCGCTTCCTCTCGCCGGACCTGGAGGCCGCCGCGGCGCTGGTCGCCTCCGGCGACCTGGTGCGCGCGGTGGAGCGGGTCACCGGCCCGCTGGCCTGACGACCGGTCGTGCGGAGCGCACGGGGCGCTGCTCCGGACCCCGCCGTGGACCCTGTGGCGGGCTCCGCGACGGGCCCGGAGCCGGACGGGACCGGCCGCCCGAGGCGGCCGGTCCCCCGGCGTGGTCGGGCCCGGGGAGGGTCAGTCCCCGTGGCGCCGCA
>NZ_JBEXNT010000101.1:0-34943 GCF_040611255.1 Kitasatospora sp. NPDC002965
TGCGGACGGCCCACGCCGGTCATCATCCGGGTGGTGCACATCGCGCCCGGCCCGACCCCGACCTTCAGGATGTCGGCGCCCGCCTCGACGAGGTCCCGCACGCCCTCGGCGGTGACCACGTTCCCGGCGATCAGGGGCACGCCCGGGTCGAGCGCACGGACCAGGCCGAGCGCCTTGAGCATGGCCTCCTGGTGGCCGTGCGCGGTGTCGACGACCAGGGCGTCGACACCGGCCTCCAGCAGGCGGGCGGCCCGGCCGGGCACGTCGCCGTTGATGCCGACCGCGGCCGCGACCCGCAACCGGCCGGCGGCGTCGACGGCGGGTGCGTAGAGGGTGGCGCGCAGCGCTCCGGTGCGGGTGAGGATGCCGACCAGCCGGCCGGCGCGGTCGACCGCCGGGGCGTAGCGGTGGTTGGCCGCGTCCAGCTCGGCGAAGGCGCCGCGCGGGTCGGCGGCGGCGGTGTCGGCGTCGAGGAGCAGCAGGTCGCGGGACATGACGCGGTCCAGCGGGGTGAAGCGGTCGACGCCGGTGAGGTCGCGGTCGGTGACGACGCCGACGGGCCGGTGGGCGTCGTCGACCACCACGCCCGCGTCATGGGCCCGCTTGGGGAGCAGGGCGAGCGCTTCGCCGACCGTCTGCGCGGGGCCGAGGACGATCGGGGTGTCCAGGACGAGGTGCCGGCTCTTCACGAAGGCGACGGTGTCGGCGACCACGGCGGGCGGGACGTCCTGCGGCAGCACGGCGAGCGCGCCCCGGCGGGCGACCGTCTCGGCCATCCGGCGGCCGGCGACGGCGGTCATGTTGGCGACGACCAGCGGGACGGTGGTGCCGGTGCCGTCGTTCGAGGAGAGGTCGACCTCCTGCCGGGAGCCCACGGCGGAGCGGCCGGGGATCATGAAGACGTCGTCGTAGGTGAGGTCGTGACCGGTCGGAGGGGTGGCCGACGGGCGGCCGGTGCCCGGTTCCAGGAAGCGCATGGGTCGTCCGCCAGGGTGGGGAGGGGGGCGGGTGCGGGGTGCACCCGCCCCGGGTCGGAGGCGCGGTTCACGGTTCGTGGTTCAGGTGCGTGGTTCAGGTGCGTGGCTCGTGGTTCGTGGGTCGGAGGCGTGGTTCGCGGAGGGCGGGTTGCCGCCCGCTCTCTGCCGGCCGCTGACCGCCCGCGGGTCAGCGGCCGGCCGCGGCGCGCAGGGCCTGGGCGCGGTCGGTGCGCTCCCAGGTGAAGTCCGGCAGCTCCCGCCCGAAGTGCCCGTACGCGGCGGTGGCGGCGTAGATCGGCCGGAGCAGGTCGAGGTCACGGATGAGGGCGGCCGGTCGCAGGTCGAAGACCGCGGCGACGGCCGCACCGATCCGCTCCGGGGCGACGGTCTCGGTGCCGAAGGTCTCGACGAAGAGGCCGACCGGCTGGGCCTTCCCGATCGCGTAGGCGACCTGGAGTTCGCAGCGGGTGGCCAGCCCGGCGGCGACCACGTTCTTGGCGGCCCAGCGCATCGCGTACGCGGCGGAGCGGTCGACCTTGGACGGGTCCTTGCCGGAGAAGGCGCCGCCGCCGTGGCGGGCCATGCCGCCGTAGGTGTCGATGATGATCTTGCGGCCGGTCAGGCCGGCGTCGCCCATCGGGCCGCCGATCTCGAACCGGCCGGTCGGGTTGACGAGCAGGCGGTAGCCGTCGGTGGCCAGCTTGATGCCGTCCTCGGCGAGGAGTTCGAGCACGGGCTCGACCACGTACTCGCGGATGTCGGGGGTGAGGTGGCCGTCGAGGCTGATCTCGGCGGCGTGCTGGGCGGAGACCACCACGGTGTCGAGGCGGACCGGCCGGCCGCCGTCGTACTCGATGGTGACCTGGGTCTTGCCGTCGGGGCGCAGGTAGGGGATCGCCCCGTTCCTGCGGACCTCGGCGAGGCGGCGGGAGAGCCGGTGGGCCAGGTCGATCGGGACGGGCATCAGGGTCGGTGTCTCGTCGGTGGCGTAGCCGAACATGAGGCCCTGGTCGCCGGCGCCCTGCCGGTCCAGGTCGTCGGCGTCGCCGTCGGCTGCGGACCGGCCCGGCGAGGACCCTCCGACGCGCGCCTCGTAGGCGCTGTCGACGCCCTGCGCGATGTCGGGGGACTGCGCGCCGATCGAGACCGAGACGCCGCAGGAGGTGCCGTCGAAGCCCTTCTCCGAGGAGTCGTAGCCGATCTCCCGGATCTTCGCGCGGGCGAGGGCGGCGACGTCGGCGTGGGCGGTGGTGGTCACCTCCCCGGCGATGTGCACCTGGCCGGTGGTGATCAGCGTCTCCACGGCGACCCGGGAGGCCGGGTCCTCGCGGAGCAGCGCGTCGAGGATGGTGTCGCTGATCTGGTCGGCGATCTTGTCGGGGTGGCCCTCGGTCACGGATTCCGAGGTGAACAGCCGCCTGGACATGGCGAATCCCTGGAAGGTCGGCGGTCCGGGCGGACCGCGGGCGGGCGGAGCGGGGCGGGGGCAACGACGGGTGCGAACGGCGGGTGCAGGGGGCGACGGAGGGCGCAGATGCAGCGGCGGGTGCAGCGGCCGGTGCGGGGAGGGTGCGGGGAGGGGCGGTGGTACGGCGTGGCGGTCAGACCGCCACGCCGGTGTGCGGGGCGGGCGCGGTGGCCTGGGAGACCGGCGCGGGCACGGGCGCCGGCGCCGCGGCCGGCAGGAGCGGGTGCAGGGCGAGGACGGCGCGGGCGATGGCGTCCGAGTCGCCGAGGGTCACCGAGTTGACGCCCGGCCGGATGCCGGCGGCGGTGACCCAGTGCACGGCCTCCGTCGGGACTCCGTAGGCGAACCTCCGGGGGTGGGCGCGGCCGTCCGCGGCGAGCAGCCGGTAGGGGCGTTCGGTGACGGCCAGGCCGCCGGTCTCGTACGCCGCGCCGGAGGTGTCCCGGATCCGGTAGGTGCGGGCCTGTCCGGCGTCGAGCAGCCGCCGCAGCAGCCGGTCGCCGGTGCGGCGGAGGTCCGGTTCGGGCAGCCGCGCCTCGATCAGGGCCCGCGCGCGCACCGGCGGCGCGTCGACGGCGGGGGAGTGGGCGGTGAAGGAGGGCTGCGGCCCGGTGGTGTCGAGGCCGATCCGGACGTCCGGGCCGAGGACCTCGACGACGCCGGCCTCGATCAGGGCGCGCAGTTCGTCGATCCGGGAGGCCGGCGGGCCGATGGAGAGGAACGCGTTCAGCGGGGTGTACCAGGACTCCAGGTCGTCACGGTAGGAGGAGCCCTCGATGCCGCCGTGGTCGACGGCGAGCCGGATCTCGTTGCGCAGGTCGCGCAGCACGTCGAGGGCCGCCTTGAGCGGTCCGCTGAGGTTGCCGGACCGGGCCTCGCGGGCGTCCCGGGCCAGTTGGCCGAGGAGCCAGCCTCGGTGTTCCGCCCGGTCGCCGAAGCGCCGGTCGGCGTGCGGGTGGGCGAGGGCGTGCCAGTCCCAGCGCTCCGTCTCGGGTATCCGGTGCCGGTCGAGCAGGGCGGCCCGCCGGTCGGGGTCGGTGCCGAGGTACTCCTCGGCCAGCCGGGCGCCGGTCTCCGGGTGGCCGGTCGCGGCGAGCAGCGTGGCGTAGTACACGGCCTCCACCTCGCGGGCGACCAGCGGCCACAGGTCGTCGGCGAAGCGCACCGGCTCGCCCGCCTCGGCCCGCTTGCGCAGCCGGGCGACGTACTCCTCGGTGAGCAGCCGGGGGGTGTGGCGGCCGTGGGCGCCCTTCTCGTTCTCGCCGCGCGCGTGGTACGGCACGCCGCGGCGGGAGCCGGCCACGATCAGCGGCTCGCGACCGGAGGGGTGGTAGACCAGCCGGCCGCCGTGTTCGGCGAACCGGCCGCCGCGGCCGCGGGTGAGCAGGGCCAGGTGGTCGAAGAAGTTGAGTCCGAGACCGCGGACCAGGACGGGGCGGCCGGGCGGCAGGGTGGACAGGTCGACGTCGGCGGGGTTGGCGGGCGGGAGGTAGGTGAGACCGTGTGCGGCGGCGGCGCGGGCCAGGGCGCGTTCGCCGGAGGTCGCGCCGGCCGGGACGTGGCCGAGGGCGAGGACGACCGCGTCCAGGCCGACGAGCCGCCGGCCGTCCGCGAGGGTGAGCACCTGGGACGCTCCGGGGAGCGGGTCTGTGTCGTCCAACCCGACGGCACGGGTGCGGTGTTCGACGACCCGGCAGTGTGCCGGGGCGGTGGAGCGGACGCGCCGGTAGACGTCGACCAGGTACCGGCCGTAGAAGGCGCGGGTCGGGTAGGCGTCCGGCGACAGATCGCGGGCCTCGGCCCGGACCGGGACGTCGTACTCGCCCGGACCGCCGTGCGGGACGGTCGACTTGGCCCACTGGTAGAGGCTCGGGCCCTCCTCGACCGGGCCGTCGATGGTGACGCTCGGGTCGGTGAAGACGGTGACCTGGGAGGCCACGGTGTTCATCAGCAGCAGGCGGGACTGGGTGGTCCGCCAGACCCGCCCGGCGCCGGGCGGGTAGGGGTCGACGAGGTGGACGGTCAGCGCGGCGGCCGACGGGCGGGACCGTTCGTTGGCCAGCAGCCGTTCGAGGACGGAGAGGCCGCGGGGGCCGGCGCCGACCACGGCGATCTGCCGGTGCCGGGCCGACGGGCCGGGGGAGTGGGGAGCCATGGTCGATGTCCTCCCGTTCTGGGTCGACGCCCCGCCGGCGAAGGCGGAGTCCGGCGGGGCGTCGGGCAGGTGTGGTGCGACGATGGTGACGCGGTCGTGACGCGGTCGTGACGGGCCCCGGGGCGGCGTGACGCGGCCGTTCCCGGGGGCGGTGCGGAACCCGTGCGCCGGACCCTCGCGCCTCGAATCCCGTGCGCCGGAACCTCGCGCGCCGGAATCTCGCGCGCCGGAACCCGTGCGTCAGGGGTGGCGCAGCAGGATCTTGCCGAGGCTCTCGCGGCGCTCCAGCTGCGCGTGCGCGGCGGGGGCGTCGGCGAAGTCGTACTCGCGGTCGATCCGGGCCCGCAGTGAGCCGTCGATCAGGCCGGAGAAGAGGTCGCCGGTCCGGGTGGTGAACTCCTCGCGGGTCCGGACGTGGTGGGTGAGGCTGGGCCAGGTGAGCCGCAGCGAGCCCTTCTGGACGAGGAGGAACGGGTCGATCGGGTCGGGGGTGCCGCTGGCCCGGCCGTAGACGACCAGGGTGCCGCGCGGGCGCAGCGAGTCGAGGCTGTCGAGGAAGGTCACCTTGCCGACCGAGTCGTACACCGCGTCGGCGCCCACGCCGTCGGTGACCCGGTGGACGACCTCCCGGAAGTTCTCCCGGTCGTAGCGGACCACGGTGTCGGCGCCGAGCCCGGCGATCAGCTCGGCCTTCTCGTCGGTGGAGACGGTGCCGATCACGTGGGCACCGGCGCGCTTGGCGAACTGGACCAGGAACTGCCCGACCCCGCCGGCCGCCGCGTGCACCACGACCACCTGGCCCTTGGCGATCGGGTGCGAGTCGTGGGCCAGGTAGTGGGCGGTCAGGCCCTGGAGCATCGCGGCGGCGGCCCGGCCGGAGTCCAGGCCGTCCGGCACGGCCGCCGCCAGGCGGACCGGCACGGTGACGAACTCGGCGTAGGCGCCGGGTACTTCGCCGTACGCGACGCGGTCGCCGACGGCCACCTCGGTGACGCCGGGGCCGACGGCGTCCACCGTGCCGACGGCGTCCATGCCCGGGACGAAGGGCAGCGGAACGGGGAAGACGCCCTGCCGGTGGTAGACGTCGACGTAGTTGACGCCGATGACCTCGGTGCGGATGCGGATCTCGCCGTCGGCGGGCTCCGTCACCGGCACGTCGTCGTCGACGCGCAGCTGCTCGGGGCCGCCGTGGGCGTGGACGCGGATCGCCTTCATGGGGTGGTACCTCGGCTGTTCTGGTAGGCGGGGTTGGCGGGTACGGGCGACGGCAGGCTGCCGCCGTCCGGGATCGGCAGGGTGTCGGTGGCCGGCGCGGAGGCCGGTTCGGGGGCCGGCGCGGTGGCCGGTTCGGGGGCCGGAGGACGTGCGGGGCGGTTGGACACCAGGCCGCCGGCGATCATCAGGACGCCGCCGGCCAGTTGCAGCGGCGTGGGCGCCAGCGACAGGGCCAGCAGGCTGACGACGACCGTGAAGGCCGGCTCCAGCTGCAGCACGCTCGCGGTCTCCCAGGGCCGCAGCCGGTCCAGGGCCAGGTGCAGCGTCACGTACGCCAGGCAGAAGTTGGTGACGGCGAGCAGGAGTTGGAGGAGGAGGGTGCCCGCGCCGGGGTGCCAGCGCAGCGGACCGGGCGCGAGCAGCAGGACCGGCAGCAGCACCACCGTCGCCAGGACCAGCCGCCAGAGGCTCAGCTGGAGCGCCGGCACCCGGGCCATCAGTGACTTGGCGGGAAGGAAGGCGAGACCGGCCAGGACGGCGCCGGCCAGGACGAGCAGGTCGCCGCTGCCGACGGCCGTGAAGCCCGCGCCGGGTTCGCGCAGCACCACCAGCACGCCGCCGGCCAGGGTGACGGCGAGACCGGTGGACTGCCACCAGCGGAGCCGGTCACCGAGCAGGAACACCGAGGCGAGGACCGCCGTCGGCCCCTGGAGCTGGATCAGGAAGCCGCCGTTGACCGGGGTGGTCCGGCTCAGCCCGGTGATCACCAGGGCCAGCGAGAGGCCGGTGCCGACCACCGCGACGAAGCCGATCCGTGCCCAGTCCCGGGCGGAGAGCCCGCGCGGGACCAGCGGTCGGCGGCGCGCCACCAGGTATCCGGCCAGCAGCGCGGCGCCGATCGACAGGTTGAGCTCGGTGGTCAGCAACGGATCGATCTCGCGGGTCACCCGGTTGGCCAGGACGGCGCCGGCGCCGAAGAAGGCGGCGGTCAGCAGCGCGTATAGGTAGCCCTGCGCGCGCACGGTGGTGGGCCCTTCCGGTCGATGGGGCGGGTGGGGGCGGGTGGGGGCGGGATCCGCGGGGGCCGGGGTCAGCGGACCTTCACCCGGACGGTGTGGCCGCGCTCGACCCCGTACCGGGCCGCGAAGTTGCCCTGGTTGAGCGCGAGGCCGAGCTGGTCGCGGCTGGCGATGTAGGCGAGCGGCTCGCCCTCGCCGGTCTCGCCGAAGGTGCGGCGCAGCGGGGTGGAGAGCCGGGCGCCCCCGATCTCGATCTCCAGGGCGGCCTCGAAATCGACGCCCTGGCCGTCCAGGAATTCCCGGGTGATGCTGGTCCAGACGTTTCCGTAGTTCTTGTCGAGAATCGCGACCTCGCCGACTATCCAGCCGTCCTCCACGGTGGGTTCGGCGACGTCCAGCAGCGTGATGTCGGAAACTTCGATCTCGTCGCCGATTTCGCTGAACGATATTCCGTTGGCGATGTGCGCGGCGGCGGAAATGACGATGTCGCGACCGTAGAACGTCGGGTCGATGACCGGTCGGCGGACCTTCTCGGAGGTGATGCGGCGCACCTCGGCCACGCCCGCCTCCTTGACGATGCGGGTGAGCAGTCCGTTGTCGGGTGCGAAGTAGGTGTGCCCCTGGGGCGTGCGGAGGCCGATCGCGTTGTCCTGGACGCCGGTGTGCGGGAAGGTGACGCACGCGAACACGGCGTCGCCGGGGAAGTACCGGAACGAGTCGCGGATGTAGAGGCTGGCCTCGTAGATGTCGAACGGCGTCACGTCGTGGGTGACGTCGATGATGTTGGCGTGCGGGGCGATGCTGAGCACCATGCCCTTGCAGATGCCGACGGCGTCGTCGACGAGCCCGAAGTCGGTGAGCAGCCCGACGATCGGCCGGGGCGCGAGCAGGCCGGTGGCGGCGGTGGCTGCGGGGGAGACGGACATGCTGAACCCTTTCAGGATTACCGAAACGGGACGGCGTGCTTTGGGGGTGACGGGCCGGAACGCCGCAGGGCGGTCGGGAATATCCGGCGGGAATCCCCTGGTAAAGGGCGATTCAAGCGGCGCGAGATTGAAGCGAGGCTAGCACCCGGTCGGCGCCGAAGAAAGCTTGTGCTGTTGCGGCCGCATTAAGTCGGTTCGACAAACCGGAATGATGCCCGCCACTTGGGGAAATGTGCCGGTCGGGGCCGTGGAATAGTGCGCACGGGTCGGCGGAAAATACCATGACCTGGTCGGACGGGTGCGTACGTGCGCACCCGCATTCGTGTGCGGACCGGTCCCGGCCGACACGGGCGGTCGTGGACGCCGGACGCGCCGGTGAACGTGCTCGCGGACCCGCGTGCGGGCGCGGCCACCGAGGACCGGGCCTGACGGAACGTCACAACTGGGCCTCGGTCGCCGCAAGCCGGCCGAACGCGCAGACGGCGCGCCCCGCGGCCGCTACGGTGGGCGGCAGCCGAAACCGGGGGGCGGGCGCCGACGTGAACATCTCCATGACGACGTACGTCCGTCCCGAGGACGGCGTGCCCGGCCACGAGCCGTTCGAGCAGCGCCCCCGAGCGGTCTCGTCGGCGGTCACCGACGGGAACCCGCACGCCGAGCAGCGGGCGGTGGTGCTGACGCCGGAGGCCGAAGCCGCGGCCCTGACGGTCGAGGCCGCACCGAAGTCCCACCACCTGCCACCCCGGCCGACCGGTGAACTGGTCGGCCGGGAAGCGGAGGTGGACGCGATCGGCGAGGCCCTGGCCGAGGGCGGCGGTCTGGTCACCCAGGCGGCCACCCTGCACGGCCTGGGCGGCGTCGGCAAGACGGCGCTGGCACTGCACTACGCCTACAAGCACGTCAACACCTACGGGCTGATCTGGTGGATCACCGCCGAGTCGGAGGAACAGATCGCCGAGGCCCTCGCGGACCTCGCCGTCCACCTGCACCGCGACTGGGCGCTGACCGAGCCCCTGAGCCGCCAGGCCGAGTGGGCGGTGGCCTGGCTGCGCGCGCACGAGAACTGGCTGCTGGTCTTCGACAACGTCGAGGACCCGGTCCACCTGGCGCCCTACCTCAGCCGGTTGCTCGGCCGCGGCCACCAACTGGTCACCAGCAGACGCGCCGACGGCTGGCACCAGGGCATCCGCCCGATCCGGATCGACGTCCTCGACGCACCGCTCGCCGTCCAGTTGCTCTGGGACACCGCCCGGCCGGGTGAGGAGCCCGCCGGGGCCGACGAGGTCGAGCAGGCCGAGGCCCGGGCGCTGGCCGACGAGCTCGGGCACCTGCCGCTCGCCCTCTCCCAGGCGGGCGCCCACGTCCAGCAGGCCCGGACGACCTTCGGCGCCTTCCGGGAACTGCTGCGCGCCGTCGCCCCGTCCGAGTCGCCCGCCATGCCCTCGGCCCTCGACACGGTCTCGCGGCTCTGGCGCACCACGCTGCACACCGTCGGGCGGACCGCCCCGTTCGCCGTCGAGCTGCTGCGCACGCTGGCCTGGTACGCCCCGGAGGCACTGCCGAGCGAGGCGCTGCGGCCGTTCGGCTCCCGGAGTCCGAAGGAGGTGGACACCGCCCTGAAGGTGCTGGCGGGATATCACCTCATCACCCTCGGGCCGCAGACGGTGGCGGTCCACCGGCTGCTCCGGAGCGTCCTGCGGGCGGGTGACCAGGACCGGAGGGTCCGTTCGCGGGCCGAGCGGAACCTCGCCGCCGCGGTGGCCCGTCTCTGGCCGGAGGCCGACCAGGAGGCCCGCCGGGCACTGCTGCCGCACATCAGGGAGCTGGCGTCCTCCGTCGACTCCTCGTCGCGCCCCACGCCGGAGACGATCGAGCTCTACCGGCTGGCCGCCGAGGAACTCCCCGAGCCGGAACAGCGGGTCTTCGTGATACCCCTGGTCGCGGCGGTCGCCGACGGCCGGCGCCGGTTGCTGGGCGCCGACCACCCCGAGACGCTCGCCGCCCGGGGCAGGCTCGCCGAACTCCACGCCCGGGTCGGCGATCCGGCCCGGGCGGTCGAGCTCTGCCGGGCCGTGGTGGCCGACCGCAGCCGGGCCCAGGGCCCCGACCACCCCGCCGTCCTGGCCGACCGGCACTCCCTCGCCCACGCCTACCGGAAGGCGGGCGACCACGGGCGGGCGGTCGAGGAGTTCCGGACGGTGGTGACGGAGCGCGCCCGGGTCCTGGGCGCCGACCACCCGGACACCCTCGCCGGCCGCGCCGGGCTCGCCTACGCGCTCCAGGTGTCGGGCCACCGCCTGGAGGCGGTCGCGGAGTTCGAGCTCCTCCAGGAGGACCTCGTACGGGTCCTCGGTCCCGACCACGCGGACACCCTGGCCGGACGGAACAGCCTCGCCTACGCCCAGCTCACCGCCGGGGAGCACCGGCTCGCGCTGACGCTCTACGCGCAGGCCGTCACCGACCGGACCAGGGTGCTCGGCGCCGACCACCCCGACACGCTCACCAGCCGGGGCTGGCTCGCCGCCGCCCACGCGGCCGCCGGCGACCACCGCGCCGCCGTCGCCGAGCACGAGGCCGTGGTCCGCGACCTCACGCGCACCCTCGGCGCGGACCACGGGCAGACCCTGGACGCCCGGGGCCGGCTGGTGAGGGCACGCGTCGAGGCCGGCGATCCGACGGGTGTGGTGGCCGAATCGGCGAGCCTTCAGGCGGACTGCATCCGGGTGTTGGGCGTCGACCACCCGGACGCTCTCGACGCCCGCTCCCGGTTGGCGTGGGCGTACCAGAAGGCCGGCGAGCACCGCCGCGCCGTGGCCGTCCACGAGGCCGTGGTCCAGGACCGCCGCCGGATCCAGGGGCCCGACCACCTGGACACCTTGGAGGAGCGCTCGGAGCTGGCCGAGGCCCGCCGCCTCGCCGGCGCAGCCGGGCAGGAGCTCGCCGACCGCGAGGCGCTGGTCGCCGACCGGCTGCGCGTCCAGGGCCCGCACCATCCGGACACCCTCGCGGAGCGGTCCCACCTGGCCCGCGCGTGGCAGCGGGCCGGGGACGACGGGCGGGCGGTCGACCTCGCCGAGGCCCTGGTCGAGGACCGGACGCGCGTGCAGGGCGCGGACCACCCCGGCACGCTCGGTACGCGGTGGACGCTGGCCTGGCTCTGCTCGGTCTCCGGCCTGCACGGCCGGGCGGTGGACCGGTTCGAGGCGCTGGTGGCCGACCGGACCCGGCTCCAGGGGGCCGACCACCCCGAGACCCTCGACACCCGGTGGTGGTGGGCCTGGGCGTGCCGGAGCGCCGGCGAGCACCGCCGGGCGATCGGCCTCTACGAGGAACTGGTCGCCGACCGGCTGCGGGTGTCGGGCGCCGACCACCCCGAGACGCTGTCCGCCCGGGGCGGCACGGCCTGGGCGTGCAGCGACGCCGGCGAGCACCTGCGGGCCCTCGACCTGTACGAGGCCCTGCTGGCCGACCGGGAACGCCTCCACGGCCCCGACCACCCCGGGACCCTGGTCGCCCGGGCCAGCCTCGCCCTGGCGCTCCGCAACGCGGGGCGGCACGGGCGGGCCGTCGAGACCTACGAGGCCCTGGTCGAGGACCGGACCCGCCTCCAGGGCCCGACGCACCCCGACGTCCTCGGTCTGCGGGCGGACCTCGCCCTCGCGCTCCGGGAGGCCGGCCGGCACCGCGGCGCGATCGAGCAGTACGAGGCACTGGTGGCGACGCGGACGCGCCTGTTCGGCTCCGACCACCCGGACACGCTGAACGCCAGGTCCGGTCTGGCGACCGCGCACCAGGCGGCGGGTGACCGCCGGGCGACCGGCCTGTTCGAATCCCTGGTCGCCGACCGGACCCGTCTTCAGGGGGCGGACCACCCCGAGACGCTCGTCGCCCGGGGGTGGCTCGCGTGGACCTGTCGGGAGACCGGCGACCACGGCCGCGCGGTCGAGCTGTACGACCTGCTGCTGGCCGACCGCCTGCGGCTGAAGGGCGGCGACCACCCCACGACGCTGAACACCCGCTCCGGCAGGGCCTCCGCCGTCCAGGGGAGCGGCGACCACCGGCGCGCCGTCGGCCTGCACGAGGAAGTCGTCGCCGACCGCACCCGGGTGCAGGGGGCGTTCCACCCCGACACGCTCGACGCGCGGTGGGCCCTGTCCAGGGTCTGCACGGACGCCGGCCACCTCGGCCGTGCGGTCCTCCTCCTGGAGGACCTGGCCGCGGACCGGTCCCGTGTCCAGGGGCCGGACCACCCGGGCACGCTCAACACGCGGTGGTGGCTGGCCCTGGCGTGTCGGCAGGCCGGGGACCACGCCCGCGCGCTGGAGCTCTACGGGGCCGTGCTGGCGGACCGGACGCGGGTGTCGGGCGCGGACCACGCCGAGACGCTCGTCGCCCGGTACGGGCTGGCGTGGACCCACCTGGAAGCCGGTGACCCGCTCCGCGCCGTCGCGCTCCACGAGGCCCTCCACCGGGATCGGCTCAGACTCCAGGGGCCCGACCATCCCGCGACGCTGGCCGGGCGGGTCGGCCTGCTGCACGCGCTCGTTCTCGCCGGCCGGTTCCGCGAGGCGCTCGCCGGGCAGGAGGCACTGCTGGCGGACCGCCTCCGGATCAACGGCCCCGACCATGCCGAGACCCTGGCGGCCCGTTCGATACTGGCCTGGACGCTGAGCCGTGCGGGGGACGGACCGGGGGCACTGGCGGCCCACGAGACGCTGCTCCGCGACCGGATCCGCGTCCAGGGCCCGGAGCACCCCGAGACCCTGGGCGCCCGGGCCTCCGTGGCGTACGCCCTCACGGAGGCCGGACGCGTCCGCGAGGCCCTGGACGAGCGGACGCGCCTCGTCGAGGACCGGATCCGCGTCCAGGGCGCGGAACACCCCGACACCCTGGACGCACGGTCGTGGGCGGCCGCCCTCCACCGGAACACCGGGGCGCACCGCGTGGCCGCCGACCTCTACGAGGCCCTGATCGCCGACCGGGCCCGGATCCAGGGGCCGGACCACCCCGCCACGCTCGAAGAACGCCGCCACCGTGCCCTCACGCACCGGGAGGCGGGCCGTCACCGCCAGGCGGTCCGGGAACAGGAGCTCCTGGTCGCCGACACCGTCCGGATCCACGGCTCCGACCATCTGGACAGCCTCACCGCGCGCTCCGACCTGGCGCACGCCCTGCGGTGGAGCGGGGACCACACGGCCGCCGTCGAGCTCTTCGAGTCCCTCAGGGACGACCTGACGCGGCTGCGAGGGGCCGGCCACCCCGTCACCCTGGACGTCCTGGACAGCATCGCGTACACCCTCCGCGAGGCGGGCCGGTACCCGGAGGCCGCGGCCCGGTACCGCGACCTGCGGGCGGTGGCCGCCGACGCGCTCGGCCCGGACCACCGGACGGTGCTGGACGCCCGTTCGAGCCTCGGCGTCACGCTGCGGAGGGCGGGGGACTATCGGGCGGCGGTGGACGAGCTCTCCGCGCTGGTGCCCGACTGGGTGCGGACGCTCGGACCGAACCACCCCGGGGTCTTCCTGACCGGACGCCGCCTCGCCTACGCCTCCCATCTGGCCGGTGACACCGGCACGGCCGTCACCCTGGTCGCCTCCCTGGTCGACCGGGCGGCGAAGGCGCTGGGAGCCGCGCACACCGAGACGGTGGAGTGCCGGGTGGCGCACGCCCTGTTGCTGGCGCTCGGCGCGCGGCCGTTCCGCGCGGTGGTCCTGCTGGGGGAGCTCGCCGAGGAGAGCGCCGGGAACCGGGGGCCGTACCACCCGCGCACCCTGGGCATCCGCCAGGATCTGGCCTTCGCCCGGCACCGGGCCGGGGACCACGCCGGGGCGGTGCGGGTGTACGAGGCCGTGGTCGAGGACCGCGGGCTCCGGCGCGAGGGCCTGTCCTCCGGGGTCCCCGCTCTGCTCGCGGCCGGGCACCGTGACACCGACGAGCCGATCGTGGCCGTGGCCGGCCGCCGGACGGGGGACTCCGAGCTGTTCCCCACGCTGGCGGTCGGCCTGGCCCGGGCGCTGGCGGCGGCCGGGCGGCCCGAGACCGCGGCGGACCTGCTCGCCGCCGTCCGCGCCGGGCGGGACGCCGTGATGGGGGCCGGGCACCCGATCGCGGTGGAGAGCCGGGCGGCGGCCGGGGCGGGGGCCGCCCCGGAGCCGGCCGCGCCGCTGCCGTCCCGGCGGGCCCCGGCCGCTCTGCCGGCGGGCGGCTCGGACACGACCGAACCCGGTCCGGCCGAGCCCACCGGTGCGGCGGGGCCGGGCCCGGCCGAGCCCGGCCCCGCGGTGCCCGACCCGGCCGCTACCGGCCCTGCCGTGTCCGAGCCGGCCGCGCCCGGCGAGCCCGCCCCCGGCCTCGTCTCGCCCGCCGGGGAAGCCCCCGGCGGGGGAGCCCCCGTCGAGGCGGCGCCCGACGAGCAAGCCCCTGCCGAAGCCGCCCCCGCCGAACCCTTCGGGGCGGCCGTCGCCCCGCGCGACCCGGCGGGTCCGGTCGGCGTACCGGCCGCCCGGGTCGCCTGGCGACCCCGGATCACCCTGCTCGACGAGCCCGCGGTGGGCGTCCCGGCCCGGCTGGAGCTGCGGTTCGAGCCGGACGTCGATCCGTCCGGGGCCGCGCCCGCAGACCCCGCCGACCGCGCGGAGCCCACCGACCCGGCCGACCCCGGCGGGGCGCCGGGGCTGCCGGAGCTGCACCTGGTCGCGGCCGTCGCCTCGGACGCGGTGATCGACCCGCCGGTCACCGTCTACGACCCGGCCGGTCCGCCCGCCGAGTTCGCCCTGACGCCGGCCGCGTCCGGCCGGCACCGGATCCGGATCACCGTCTACGACCGGGGCTACGGCGTCGCCCTCCAGGACCTGGAGACCGCCGTCGACGTCACCCCCGCCGTCACCGTCCAGGAAGAGGAGCAGGAGTAGCCCGTGCCCCGGGATCTCGTCGTCCAGATCCGGCAGAACCCCTCTGCCGACTTCACGTTGCTGCCGAGCCAGGGCGGCCCGGGGTACCGGCCGGGTCCGCGCGGCCCGGAGCCGCTGCTGCCGGACCGGGGCGATCCGGGGTACCGGCCGGGTCAGCGCGGCTCGGAGCCGCTGGACCTGGAGGTGTCGCTGCGGCGGCACGGCACCGCCGACCTCCTGCACATGTCCGCCAACCGGCCGGGCGAGCGCTCGCCGCTGACCCGGGGCCATCACGCCTTCCTGGACGTCCCGGCCACCCGGTTGCTGCAGAGGGCGGCCCGGTTGCGGACGGCCTGGCGGGACCAGTTGGTCAACTACCAGACGACGGACGAGGACGGGATGCCCCTGGCGTACCCGTTCGCGTCGGCCGTCGACCTGTCCGACCAGGTGAAGCTGGCCGAGAACCGCATGACGGAGCTCGCGGAGGAGGGCCGCTACCTCCTGGAGACGATGCTGGAGGGACCGGACCGGAACCTCGCCGAGTTCAGGGCGTTCCTCGTCGGCGCGCTCACCGAGGAGGGGCCGCTGCGGGTCAGCTTCGACTCGGACCTCCACCTGCCCTGGCCCATGATGGCGGTGGACAGCGGCCCGGGCGAGCCCTGGAAGGACTTCCTCGGCCACCGGCACCAGGTCGAGCAGACCGGTTCGTCCTACCAGCGCATCCAGGTCGACCACCCGACCCGCGCCCGGGCGGTGACCAGCCTCAACACCGACGCCACGCTGGAGTCGGTCGGCCGGGCGCCGGAGGTCCGGAAGCTGCTGGAGGAGCGGACCGAGCTGACCGTGCGCACCGAGTCGGCCCGCTTCCTGGAGGCGCTCGCCGGTGCGGTCCTGGACGAGGACCTGATGTACTTCTGGTGCCACGGCCAGTTCGTCGACAACGGCACCCCGTTCGCCCAGCTCGCCGTCCGGCTCTCCGACACCCGGGACATCGACGCCGACCTGGTGCGCCGTCAGCGGCGCGCGCACCTCGACGAACCGGAGGCGCTGTTCCGGCCGTTCGTGCTGCTCAACGCCTGCCACGCGGGGCAGTCGGCGGCGGCCGAGCTGGAGCACCTGGGCCGGGCCCTGGTGGAACTGGGGGCGAGGGGGGTGCTCGGACCGCAGATCGAGATCCCGCAGGTGTTCGCCGCCGAGTACGCCTTCGCCTTCCTCGACCTGTACCTCACCGGCGAGTTCACCGCGGGGGAGATCACCCGGGAACTGGCCCGGCGGTTCGTCGACGACTACGGCAATCCGCTCGCGCTCACCTACTCCCTGCACTGCGGTATCGACAGCATCCTGGAGCTCACGACATGACTGCCCCCGCCGTGGTGGACCTCGACGAGCGGGGCCGGCTGCTCGTCCCCGGGACGCGGACGCCGGTGCCCGAGTCACGGGTCGCCGAGCACCTGGCCCGGTATCTGCGGGTGCCCGCACGGGCGACCGACATCTACGTGTACGTGCACGGCTGGAACACCGGCCGGTCGGCGGCGACCCGAACCGCGGCCGGACTGGTCGAACGGGCGGCCGGGTTGCGCGGCCGGGCGCCGGAGGCGTACCCGGGACTGGCGCGCGGGTACCGGCCGTGGTGCGTGGTGGTGCGCTGGCCGTCGTCGAGCGTGCCGTCGCTCGGCGGCTACCGGCGGATCCGAGACCGCGCGCACGCCATGAGCGGGCCCGGCCGGGGACAGGCGGGCTACGTGATCGGTCACCTGCTCGGGTACCTGGACGCGGGGCGCGGGAACCCGGCCGATCCGGCGGTCCTGGCCAACCGGTCGGGGCAGTACCTGCACCTGGTCGGGCACTCCTTCGGCGGCCGGTTCCTCTGCGAGGCCGTCCAGTGGGCGGCGGAGCGGCCCGCCGCCGGGCCGCAGGTGCTGGGCTGGAGCGGGAAGGCCGATCCGGCGCGGCCGTTCACGGCGGACAGCGCGCTGATCTTCCAGATGGCGGCGCCGCGGGACGCCTTCGACCGGCTGTTCCCCCGCCTCTTCGCCGCAGCGGGCCGGTCGGGGGCGCCCCTGCGCGGGCCGGTGGTGCTCACCCACTCGCGCTGGGACCGGGCGACCGGCTTCTGGCACCTGCGGGCCGAGGGCCGGCCGGGGATCGGGCACTCCGGGACGGGGTCGGCGCCGGTCGCGCAGTACTCCGAGCGGCTGCGGGCGACGAGTACGCCCTATCCGCGGCAGGCGCTCGACCACCCGATCGTCAACATCGACGCCGGTGAGGTGTACCGGGGCAGCCGGGCGGGCCGCCGGCTGGCGCCGGCCGGTGCGCACTCGGACTTCCAGCACCCCGAGTCCGCGCACCTCCTGCTCAGCCTGGCCTCGCTCTCCCGGTGACCGGGCGGGCGCCGTCCGGCCGTCGGCGGAACGCGCCCCGCGGTACCTGACGCCGTCTCGGACGGGCGCGTTCGGGCGGGCCGCGCCCGGTGCAGCCTCCCGCCGTGGTCCGGTCGGCCCGGTCGCGTCGGTCCGCGCGGCGCGCCACGGTCCGGGGACCCGGCCCCGGAGGGTTCGTGGGCGATGCGGACGTCTTGTGAACATGCGGTGATCGGCCGTTGATCGGCCGTAGAACCGCGCCGTGGAGCATCGGCGCCAGGGGGGAACACGGTTCGACGGCCGGTCCGGTCGGCGCCGCCCCCGGCGTGCCCGGCGGCCGTGCGGACCGCCGGTCCCCGGTAGTCGGTCACCCCACGGAAGGCGGACGAGGCATGGACGGCGGTCAGTCGCTGCAGTCGACGGCGGGCTTCGGAGAGGTCCTCAGGATCCGGCGCGAGCGGGTCGGCCTGACCCAGCAGGTGCTCGCCGACCACGCGACCCTGAGCGTCCGGGCGATCCGGGACATGGAGAGCGGCCGGGTACAGCGCCCCCGGCAGGAGACGGTCCGGCTGCTGGCCGACGCGCTGCGGCTGGAGGGCCGCCACCGGACGGCCTTCGAGGCGGCCGCGCGCCGCCAGACGCTCGCCGAGGAGCCCCGGGAGGAACCGACCGCACCGCCGGTCGCCCGCGGCGCGATCGTCGGCCGCGAGCTGGAGGTGGAGGTGCTGGCCGACGCCCTCGCCGTGCACGGTGACCGGCTGGTCACCGTGGCCGGTCTCGGCGGGGTCGGCAAGACCCGGCTGGTCCTGGAGGTGGCCCGCCGGCTGCACCTCACGGCCCACTGGTCGGTGCGGTGGCTCGACTGCGCCCGGCTCCCGGCCGCCGGGACCGAACGCCGCGCCGACCTCGCCGGGGCCATCGGCGACCGTCCCACGCTGCTGGTGCTGGACGGTGCCGACGCCGGGGTGGACGCCGTCCTTCTGGACGAGCTGTTCCAGCATTGCCCCGGCCTGCGGGTGCTGATCACCGCCAGGGTGCCGCAGCCGCTGCCGGGCGGCCAGGTGATCCCGCTCGCCCCGCTGCCCACCCCCGGGCCCGAACTCGACCACGACCCGGTCGCGCTGGCCGAGGTCGGCGCCGTCCGGCTGCTCCTCTCGCACCTGCGGCGGCTGCGCCCCGGCTACCGGCTGGAGCGCGACGAGGCGCCCGCGGTGGCCGCGCTCTGCCGCCAGCTCGACGGCCTGCCCGGCGCCCTGGAACTGGCGGCCGGCTGGTCGACGGTGCTCTCGCCGCGCCAGCTGGTGGCACGGCTGGCGGACGGGCCGTTCCACCTGGCGCCGCCGCCCGCCGGGTACGGCGGGCGCGGTGACGTCGGGGCGGCGCTGGGCGCGGCACTGGAACGGCTGACGCTCGGCCAGCGGGACCTCCTGGAGCGGCTGGCGGCGGAGCCGGGGGACTGGTCGGGGGAGGACGCCGTCCAGCTCACCGGCCGGCCGCCGCAGGAGTGCTTCGCGGCGGTGCACGAGCTGCTGGCGAGCGGGCTGATCCGGAGCGTCCAGGCCCGTGAGGGCGTCCGGTTCACCGTGCTGAACCTCTGCCGCAGACTCTTCGGCGCCGCGTACCCGGTGCTGGCGACGGCGGGTTGACCGGTCAGGCCGCGCCGCCTTCCGGCAGGCCGCCGCCCACCGGCCGCCGCCCACCTGCCGGCGCCCGTGGGACGCCGCCCCGCGCCGGACGCGACGTGCGGCGCGGGGCGATACTGCCCGTCTCTTGCCGGGCGAGCTGCCGGTCCGGAGGGCCGATGCTCCCTAGCGTTCTGTTCACGGCCGGTCGGCCCGGTCGGCCCGGTCGGCCGTCCGGCCCGGCGTCGCCGGGGCGAGCCGGCCGAGCCCTCCCCGGAGGCGCAGTGCCCCGGACACCCGCGACCGCCGGCCGGGACTCCCCACCACCTACCGACACCAAAGGTTTTGCACCGTGGAGCAGCTGAAGCAGCACGGAACGGCCCGGGCCGCCGGCCTGGACGTCGTCGTGACGACCATGGCCTCGGACTCGCACACCTGGAACCTGGTCTTCCTCCAGTTGCTGCTGGAGGAGCTCGGGCACCGGGTCACCAACCTGGGCGCCTGCGTGCCGGACGAGCTGCTGGTCGCCGAGTGCCGCCGCGCCGAACCGGACCTCATCGTCCTGAGCAGCGTCAACGGGCACGGGTTCAACGACGGCATGCGGGTGATCGGCGCCCTGCGGGCCTGCCCGGAGCTGGGCCGCACGCCGACCGTGATCGGCGGCAAGCTCGGCATCGCCGGCTCGGGGGACCCGACCCGGCAACAGGCTCTGCTGGCCGCCGGGTTCGACGGGGTCTTCGAGGAGGGCGGCTCGGTGGCGGAGTTCCAGTCCTACCTCCGGTCGCTGTCGATCGGGGTGCTGCTGTGACCGGCTTCGGCGCCTTCGTGGCCCAGGCCCGGGCGGCCGGCGCCCTGGTGGTCCAGCCGCGGATGGGCATGGCCGACCCGCTGCGGATGCGCGACGGCCTGCTCGCCACCCGGGACGCGGCGGCCGTCACGGTCGGCACCCTCACCCTGGACAGCTACACGCGGACCGGCGACCTCGCCGCCGCCCGGCGCGCCCTCGCCGAGGGGGTCGGCCTGAACGGCTACCCGATCGCCACCCACTCGGCGGACGTCACCCGCGCGGTGCTCCGCGGGGTCGTGGACGCGGGCTTCCCGGTGCAGGTCCGGCACGGTTCGGCGATGCCGGAGCACATCGTGCGGGCCCTGCTGGCGGTCGGTCTGGACGCCACCGAGGGCGGCCCCGTCTCGTACTGCCTGCCCTACAGCCGGACGCCGCTGCACGAGGCGGTGGCCTGTTGGCAGCGCAGCTGCGAACTGCTCGCCTCGATCCGCGAGTTCGGCGCCGAGCCGCATCTGGAGACGTTCGGCGGCTGTCTGATGGGGCAGCTCTGCCCGCCGAGCCTGCTGATCGCGGTGAGCGTGCTGGAGGGGCTGTTCTTCCGGCAGCACGGGCTGCGCAGCATCTCGCTCAGCTACGCCCAGCAGGCCGACCTGCGGCAGGACGAGGAGGCGCTCACGGTGCTCGGCCGGCTCGCCGACGAGCTGCTGCCGGACGTCGACCGGCACATCGTCCTCTACGCCTACATGGGCGTCTTCCCGCGCTCGCCGGGCGGTGCCCGGCTGTTGCTGGAGGAGGCGGCCCGGCTGGCGGTGCGGACCGGGGCGGCCCGTCTGATCGTCAAGACCACCGCCGAGGCGCACCGGATCCCGACGGTCGGGGAGAACGTCACCGCGCTGGAGACGGCCGCCGCAGCCGCCGCCGACGAGCGCGCCCGCCTGCGCCCGGCCGCCCCACCGCCGAGCACCGCCGTGCGGGTCGCCGGCCGGGACACCGGGATCGAGGCGGAGGCGCGGGCGCTGATCGGCGCCGTGCTGGAGCTGGACACCGATGTCGGGCGCGCGCTGGTCCGGGCCTTCGCCGCCGGCTACCTGGACGTTCCGTACTGCCTGCACCCCGACAACGCCGGCCGGGCCCGCAGTTCGCTCGGTCCGGACGGCCGGCTGTCCTGGTCGGGTGTGGGATCGATGCCGATCGCCGGCCTGTCGGGCGGACGGCGTCCGCCGATCCTCGGCTCGGCCGAGCTGCTCACCGCGCTCTCCCACGTCCAGCGGACGTACGACGCCCGCGCCGCCGCCGGTGCCGTCGCGCGCTCCGGCGGCACGACCCCCGAAACGCCCCGCACACCCGCCGCACGACGAGAGTTGGGACTCACCTCGCCATGACCGACCACGGGCCATCCACCTCTGCCACCTCCTCCTCCGCCCCCTCCGCGGCCTCCGGGCCGGTCGACCCCGGGCGGCACCTGACCTCCCCGGCCACCCGCAGCGCGCTCCGGATCCAGTACCAACTCCTGACCGCCGCGCGCGAGTTCCTGAGGGCTCAGGGCTTCACCGAACTGCTCCCGCCGATCATCGGCCCGGTCACCGACCCGGGCTCGCGCGGCTCGAAGCAGGTCGACATCGACTTCTACGGCCACCGCTACAAGCTGATGACCAGCGCCATCCTCTACAAGCAGGCCTCGCTGCTGGCCTTCGACAAGATCTTCTGCATCGCGCCGAACGTCCGGTTGGAGCCGTTGGAGACCGCCGGGACCGGCCGCCACCTGGCCGAGTTCCACCAGCTGGACGTGGAGGTGGCCGGCGCGAGCCGGGACGACGCCGTCCGGCTCGTCGAGGAGCTGGTGGTGCACATGGTGGGCAGCGCGGTCCGCGAGCTGCCGAAGGAATTCGCCGAACTCGGCCGGGACACCGACGCGTTCACGGAACTGCTGAAGGGCTCGTTCGGCCGGATGCGGCACGCCGGGGCGGTGGCCGAACTCCAGGAGCTCGGCCACCCGCAGAGCCCGGACGCCGAACTCGACTGGGCCGGCGAGGCGTTGCTCTCCTCCCGGCGCGACCGGCCGTTCTTCGTCACCGACTACCCGAAGGGCTCCCGCGGCTTCTACGACCGCGAGAGCCCGGACGACCCCGGTCTGCTGCGGAACTTCGACCTGATCGCGGCCGAGGGCTACGGCGAGCTGTGCAGCGGCAGCCAGCGCACCAACGACTACGCGGAGATCGTCACCCGGATGCGGGAGACCGGCGAGAACCCGCAGAAGTACCGCTGGTACCTGGACCTGGTCCGCGAAGGCGTGCCCGGCAGCGCCGGGTTCGGCATCGGCGTCGAGCGGCTGACCCGCTACGTCGCCGGGCTGGACGAGGTCTGGCAGGCCAGCGCCTTCCCGAAGATCGCCGGGGTGGTGTCCCCGTGAGCGACCTCTCCGCGCCCGGCTTCCCGGAGGAGGAGGTCCGGCAGCGCGCCCGCTCGGGCGCGGCGGCGGCGTTCCCCCCGCCCGGCGAGTACGGCCGGGTCCTGTTCGGCGCCGAGCGCGACGACGGGCGGCGGGATCCGCGGGACCCGCTGGACGCGCTGCGCCTCGTCCCGCCCGTCTTCATGCCGCAGCGGTTGGCCAAGCTGATCGACCTGGGGCGTGAGCCCGACTACCGGGACGTCGAACTCGTCACTCCCGTCGGCGGGTTCACCTCCGCCCTGCCGGTCTACGTGTCCGCCCTCGGGTCCACCCGGGCGGCCGGCGGGGACCTCGGCCTCGCGCTCAGCCGGCAGGCCGGGGCGCTGGGCCTGCCGATGGTGATCGGGGAGAACGTCGTCCCGGTGAACGGCTACGGCCGGCTCGGCGAGGCGGCCGACCGGGCGTTGCTCGGCCGGTTGCGCGCCTACGCCGGGGAGCTGCCGGACGGGCTCGGCGGCGTCGCCGTCCAGCAGTCCACCGAGGACGCCGACGCCGAGGTGTGGAACCTCGTCTACAGCGACCCGGCGGCCCTTCCGCTGCTCGAATCCGGCCGTCTGGCCTTCGAGTTGAAGGTCGGACAGGGAGCCAAGCCGGGCCTGGGCGGGATGACCGTGCTGGACGCCGGGGCGGCCGAACGGCTCGGTGACCGGTACGGGCTGGACCGGGTGTTCGGTGACGGGCGGGTGCTGAGGTCCAGCACGCCCGGCACCTTCACCGCGGAGATCCTGCGCCAGCAGGTCCGGCTGATGCGCAACAACTTCCCCCGGGCCCGGGTCTGGGTGAAGCTGCACCCCGGCCGGGATGTCGCCGAGGCGGCCCGGGTGGCGGCCGGGGCGGGGGCCGACGCCGTCACGGTGGACGGCGCCGAGGGTGGGACGGGCTGGGCGCCCGGGGTCTTCCCCGCGCAGGTCGGCCTGCCGCTGGCGGAGTGCCTGCGCCGGCTGGCGGTGGCCGGGCCGCCGCCCTGCCTGCTGGTGTCCGGGCGGATCTGGGAGGGCGGCCGGGCGGTCAGGAGCCTGGCGCTCGGTGCCCGCGCGGTGGGGCTGGGCCGGGCGGCGCTGCTCGCCACCGCCGAGGACCCGGAGGCCGGGCTGGTCCGGTTCGCGGACTGCCTCGCCCTCGAACTCCGGCTGCTGATCAGCGCACTCGGGAAGTACACGCCGGCCGCGCTGGACGGCGACGACGTGTGGTCCGCGGAATTCCCCGGAATGCCCGCGGCAGGTTAGGAGAGCGGTAGTTCCCGGCAGCCCGCCGACGCGCCCCCGTGCGTGTCGACGGGCTGCCTTTGTTTCTCAACAGGCATGCCGCAAGCGGCAGTTGAAACTGCCGATGCACTTCCGCGGATTCTGCCGATCGGCCCGGAAAAGCCGTCCTAAGGTCGGTACCACTACCGGCAGCGTCGCAAATTCACTCGCTAATTCATCGGGGTTGGATGATGGAATCTCGCGGTTTCCCCTTCACGTCCGTCGCACGCCGGTCCCCGGACCGGCCGGCCGTACGGCTCGGCGGCCGGACGGTCGGCTACCGGGAACTGGACGAGCTGAGCGGCTCCCTCGCCGCCCGGATCGCCCCCGGCCGGACGGTGGCCGTCACCGGCCGGGACCGGCTCGACCACGTGGTCGGCCTGCTCGCCGCGCTCCGGGCCGGTGCCACCTACCTGCCGCTGGACCGGGACGCCCCCGAGGAGCGCAACCGCTGGATCCGCGAGGACGCCGGCGCCACCCTGGCCTACACCGACGGGGAGCTCGTCGACCTCGGCCCGGCGGCGTCCGGCGGCTCGCCCGGCAGCACGGGCGTCCCGGGAGCGGACGCGTCGGCCACCGCCGGGTACCTCGTCTACACCTCCGGCACCACCGGTCGCCCCAAGGGCGTGCACGTCCCGCTCGCCGCGCTGACCGGCCACCTGGCCGCCGCGGTCGAACGGTTCGGCCTCACGGCGGACGACGTGGTGCTGCACTTCGCCCGCCCGACCGTGGACGTGGCGGTGGAGCAGGTGCTCGCCGCCCTCACGGCCGGCGCCTGCGTCGTCGTCCCCGAACAGCAGCTGGTGGCACCCGCCGCGCTGCTCGACCTGCTGGACGACGAGGGCGTGACCGTGGCCAACCTGGCCGCCGGTTACTTCCAGGACGTGGTGGCCGCCCTCCGTGAGCGCGGCCGGGCGCCGCGCACCCTGCGCCTGATGATCTCCGGCAGCGACCGGCTCTACCCGGACACCGCCGCAGGCTGGTGGGCCGCCACCGGCGTGCCGCTGCTGAACGCCTACGGGCCGACCGAGACGGTGATCACGGCCACCGTCCACGCGTCGGCGGGTCCGGCCGCCGGGGTCGGCGACGTGGTGCCGATCGGCGGCCCGCTCGGCGACCGGCGGGCGTACGTGCTGGACGACCGGTTGCGGCCGGTGCTGCCCGGTGCGGCCGGCGAACTGTACCTGGGCGGGCCGCTGCTGGCCTCCGGCTACCACGGCCGCCCCGGCCTGACGGCGGGCCGGTTCGTCGCCGACCCGTTCGCGCCGGAGCCGGGCGCCCGGATGTACCGGACCGGCGACGTCGTCCGGCGGGCGGCGGAGCCCGGCCCGGCGGACGGCACCGGGGCAACGGGCGGCACCGGGGCGACGGACGGCACCGGGACGGAGGCGCCGCTGGAGTTCGTCGGCCGCGCCGACCACCAGGTGAAGATCCGCGGCTTCCGCGTCGAACCGGGCGAGATCGAGCAGGTGCTGGCCACCCACCCGGGCGTCGCGGGAGCCGTCGTGGTGGCGTACGAGGGCCGGCTGGCCGCCTACACCACCGGGACCGCCCCCGACTACGCCGAGGTGCGGGCCTTCCTGGCCGGGCGGTTGCCCGAGCACATGGTCCCGGCCACCGTCACCCCGCTGGAGGCGTTCCCGCTGACCGCCGGCGGCAAGGTGGACCGGGCGGCGCTGCCCGAACCGCAGACCGCGCCCGCCGCCCCGGGCGCCGGCCGACGCCCGCCGCGCACCCCGGCCGAGCAGCTGATCGCCGCCGTCTGGGCGGACGTGCTCGGGGTGCCCGAGGTCGGTGCCGACGACAACTTCTTCCACCTGGGCGGGGATTCGCTCACCGCCGTGCGGGTGGTCGGCCGGGTCTTCGACGTCTTCGGCATGATCTCGCCGTACACCATCTTCGACGCGCCGACCCTCGCGGAGTTCGCCGCCGCCGTCACCGCCTCGGCGGGCGGCGGGCGCCCGGTCCTGTCCGGGGCGGGGGCCTGCGAGGCGCCGCTCTCCAAGTTCCAGCGCGGCCTCTGGTTCCTCGACCAGTGGAACCCGGGCGCGCCGACCTACGTCGTGCCGTGGGTGTTCCGCTTCGCCGGCCCGGTCGACCCGGAGCTGCTCCGGCGGGCGCTGGCCGGCGTGGTGGACCGCCACGAGGCCCTGCGGACCACCTTCACGTTCGGCGAGGACGGCCCCCGGCAGGTGGTCCACCCGTCGGTGGAACTGCCGTTCACCGTGGTGGACGCCGGTCCCGAGCAGGTGGGCGAGCTGCTCGCCGGGGCCGCGCTGGTCCCGTTCGACCTGGAGACCGGGCCGCTGGTCCGCGCCCACCTCTACCGGTCCGGCGCCGCGTCCACCCTGCTGCTGCTCTGCCACCACATCGTCTGGGACGAGGGCTCGCTGCCCGTCCTGGAGTCCGAACTCGCCGAACTCTACGAGGCCCTGGCGGCCGGCCGCCCCGCCGTCCTGCCCGAACTGCCGGTGCAGTACGCCGACTACAGCGCCTGGCAGTACGAGGACGCCACCGCCGGCAGCCGCCTCGACTACTGGCGCGAGCACCTGCGGGACTCGCCGACCGAGCCCGTGCTGCCCGCCGACCGCCCCCGGCCGGAGGTGCAGGCGTTCCGCGGCGCCTTCCACCGGTTCGCCATGCCGCGGCCGGTCGCCGAGGCCGTCCGGGCCCTGGCCCGCAGCGAGGACGCCACGCCGTTCATGGTGCTGCTCGCCGGTCTGGCGCTCACCCTGCACCGGCGCACCGGGCAGCGCGACCTGGTGCTCGGATCCCCGGTGAGTCTCCGCGGCCGGGCCGAACTCGACGCCCTGATCGGCTACTTCGTCAACCTGCTGCCGCTGCGCGTGCGGCTCGACGAGGCAGGGGACTTCCGCGAACTGGTCCGGCACGTCCGCGAGGTGGCGATCGCCGGCTACCGCCACCAGGAGACGCCGTTCGACGACATCGCCGGCGCCGTCCTGGAGGACCGGCCGGACGACCGCACCGAGGACCGCAACCCGCTCTGCCAGGTGCTGCTGGAGCTGCACCCGCTGGACTCCCGGCCGCTGGTGATCGGCGGCACCGAGGTCACCCGCGAACTCCACTCCAACCCGGTCTCCCGCTTCGACCTGTCGATCTCCGTCGACGACCGGGGCACCGACTTCACCGGCCGCTTCGAGTACGACTCCGACCTGTTCGACGAAGCGACCATGGCGGAGCTCTGCGACGCCTGGCTCGGCACCCTGGCCGCCGCCGTCGAGGCGCCCGTACACGCCCTGTTCGAGGCCCGGGCCGCCCGGGACCCGCGCTCCACGGCCCTGATATCCGGCGAACAGCGCCTCGGGTACGGCGAGTTGAACACCCGGGCGAACCGGCTGGCCCATCACCTGACCGCGCAGGGGATCGGCCGCGGCGACACCGTCGCCGTCCTGGTCGAACGCGGACCGGACCTGGTGACCGCCCTGCTCGCCGCGCTCAAGGCCGGCGCCGCCTACACCCTGCTCGACCCGGACTTCCCGGCCGAGCGGCTGGCCGGCGCGGTCGCCGACAGCGCCGCCGCCCTGCTGGTCACCCACCGGCACGCCCAGCCGCCGTTCCCCGTCGCCCGTCACCTCGACCTCGACGCCGAGGCCGTCGCCGTCGCGGCCCGCCCCGGCCACGACCCGGGCCTGCCGGTCACCGGCGCCGACCTCGCCTGCGTGATGTTCACCTCCGGCTCCACCGGCCGCCCCAAGGGCGTCGCCGTCCCGCACCGCGCCCTCACCACCACCTACCTGGGCCAGGACTACGCCCGGTTCGGCCCCGGCGAGGTCTGGCTCCAGTGCTCCCCGGTCTCCTGGGACGCCTTCGCCCTGGAGCTGTACGGCGCGCTGGCGTTCGGCGGCACCTGCGTCCTCCAGCCGGGCCGGCGGCCCGACCCGCAGGCGATCGCGGAGCTGACCCGCCGGCACGGCGTCACCCAGCTCCAGCTCTCCGCCAGCCTGTTCAACTTCCTGCTGGAGGAGATGCCGGAGACCTACGACGAGCTCAAGGTGGCCTTCACGGCCGGCGAGCGGGCCTCCGTCACGCACGTCGGCAAGGCACTGGAGCAGTACCCGCACCTCGTCGTGGCCAACGGCTACGGCCCGGTCGAGAGCCTCGGCCTGACCACCTGCCACCGCGCCACCGCCGCCGACGCCGCCGGCACCTCCGTCCCGATCGGCCGCCCGCTGCACGGCAAGGCCGTCCACGTCCTCGACGACCGGCTGAACCCCGTCCCGCCCGGCACCACCGGCGAGCTGTACGCGGCGGGCGGCGGCCTGGCCCACGGGTACGTCGGCCGGCCCGGGCTGACCGCCGAACGCTTCGTCGCCTCCCCGTTCGGGGCGCCCGGCGAGCGGCTCTACCGCACCGGGGACCTCGGCCTGGTGAACGCGGACGGCCTGCTGGAGATCACCGGCCGGATCGACGACCAGGTGAAGATCCGCGGCTTCCGCGTCGAACCCGGCGAGATCGAGGACGCCCTCACCCGCCATCCGGCCGTCCACGAGGCCGCCGTCACCGTCCACGAACCCGCGCCGGGCGACCGGCGGCTCGCCGCCTACGTCACCGCGGGCAGCACCGCGCCCGACCCGGACGCGCTGCTCGACCACCTGGCGGCGCTGCTCCCCGAGCACATGGTGCCCGCCACCCTGGACGTCCTCGACGCCTTGCCGCTCAACCCCAACGGCAAGGTCGACCGGCGCGCCCTGCCGGCCCCCGCCGCGCGCCTCGCGGACGCCCCGGCCGATCCGCTCACTCCGGACCAGCGGCTCGTCGCGGACGCCGTCCGGGCCGTCCTGGAGCTCGCCGACGACCTCGGGCCGGACGCCAACTTCTTCCGGATCGGCGGCAACTCGCTGGCCGCGGTCCGGGTCGCCATGAGGCTGTCGCAGGACACCGGGACCAGGGTGCCGCCGCACGTGGTGTTCCGCGGCCGGACCGTGGGCGCCATCGCCGAACGGCTGGCCTCGTGACGACGACCCGCCCGACGACCCGCCCGACCGCCCGCCCCACCGACCGCCCGACCGCCCTCCCCACCGAAGGGAACGAGGCCGTGAGCCCGTCCGACGCCCCGCCGGCCGCCGCGCCGGGCGCCCCTCCCGGCGCCGCCGCCCGCCCCGCCGGTGCCGCCCCGGAGACCCTGCCCGACGGCGTGGTCCGCACCGCGCCCGCGTCCGGACTGCAGCGCGGCCTCTGGTTCCTCGACCGCTGGAACCCGCAGGCCGCCACCTACACCACCCCCTGGACGTACGACGTCACCGGCCCGCTCGACCTCGCGCTGCTGCGGAGGGCGCTGGACGGGGTGTCGGCCCGGCACGAGGCGCTGCGCACCACCTTCGCGCTGCACCCCGACGGCCCCCGCCAGCACGTCCACCGCACCCTGGCCGTCCCGCTCGCCGTCACCGACCTGCGCGGGCTCCCCGAGGGTGAACGGGCCGACCGCGCCGCCCGGTTGGTCACCGACCGGGCCGCCGAGCCCTTCGACCTGGCCGCCGGCCCGCTGCTGCGCGCCGAGGCGATCCGGCTCGCCGACGACCGCACCACGCTCCTGTTCGTCGTCCACCACATCGTCTGGGACGGCTGGTCCGCCGACGTCTTCGAACGTGAACTCGTCGAGCTGTACGGCGCGTCGGGTGAGCGGCGGGCAGCCGCGCTGCCCGAGCTCGCCACCCAGTACGCCGACTACGCGCTGGAGGAGCAGGACACCCCCTACGAGGAGCACCTCGCCTACTGGAAGGACCGCCTCGACGGTGCCCCCACCCTGCTGGAGCTGCCCGCCGACCGGCCCCGGCCGGCCGAGCGGAGCCGGCGCGGGCGCACCGAGCCGTTCGAGCTGCCGGCGGGGAGCGCGGCCCGGGTCCGGGCGCTCGCCGAGCAGGAGGGCGTGACGCCGTTCACCGTCCAACTGGCCGCCTTCGCCCTGCTGATCGGCCGCTGGACCGGCGCCGACGACCTGCTCGTCGGCACCCCCGTCACCACCCGCAACCGGCCCGAACTCGCCGACCTGCTGGGATACTTCGTCAACCTGCTGCCGTTGCGGATCCGGCTCGCCCCCGGTGCGACGTTCCGCGGCCTGCTGGCCGACGTCCAGGACGGCGCCTTCGACGCCTACGGCTACCTCGACGTGCCGTTCGACCGGCTGGTCGACCTGCTCGGCACCGACCGCAGCCCGCAGCACCCGCCGCTGGTCCAGGTGGTGTTCGGCGCCCACGGCGAGGACCGCACACCGCTCGTCCTCGGCGCCGCCACCGCCGAACGCACCGTCCGCTCCAACGGCACCAGCAAGTTCGACCTCACCTGGTCCGTCTTCGAGGACACCTCCGGATCCCGGGGCGGCGCGGAGCAGGACCCGGCCGCGCAGGACCCGGCCGCGCCGGGCGGCCCGGGCGCCGGCGGCGAGCTGCGGGGCGAGGCCGAGTACAGCAGCGACCTCTTCGACCCGGCGACCGTGCGCCGCCTCGCCGCCGACTACGCCGAGCTGCTGGACGCCGCGCTCACCGACCCGGACGCCACCGTGCGCCGGCTCACCTCCGCCGGGCCGTCGCACCGCCCGGCCGTACTCGACCGGGGCCACTGCCTGCACCACCTCTTCGAACAGGCCGCCGACGCGTACGGCGACCGGCCCGCCGTCAGCGGCCCGGACGGCACCCTCGGGTACGCCGAACTCGACCGCCGCGCCAACCGGTTGGCCCACACCCTGATCGCCCGCGGGGTGCGCCCCGGCGACCGGGTCGGCCTGCTGCTGGAGCGCACCGCCGCCGTCCCCGTCGCGATCCTCGCCGTCCTCAAGACCGGCGCCGCCTACGTGCCGGTCGACCTCGCCGCCCCCGCCGACCGGGCCGCCCTGGTCTTCGGCGACACCGCCGTCACCGCGGTCGTCACGGACCGGCCCGACCGCGCCCCCACCGGCCCCTGGCAGACGCTCGACCTCACCGCAGGCGCCGGCGAGATCGCCGCCCACCCGGCGAGCCGCCCTCCGGCGGTCGGCCGCCCCGGCGACCTCGCCTACCTCATCTTCACCTCCGGCTCCACCGGCCGCCCCAAGGGCGTGGCCGTCGCCCACGAGCACGTCAGCCGCCTCCTGGCCTCCGGCCGGCCGCACTTCGGCTTCGGCCCGGACTCCGTCTGGACCCTCTTCCACAGCTACGCCTTCGACTGGACGGTCTGGGAGCTGTGGGGCGCGCTCCTGCACGGCGCCCGCCTGGTCGTCGTCCCCTACCTGACCAGCCGCTCGCCCGACGAGTTCGCCGGACTCCTCGACGAGGAGCGGGTCACCCACCTCTGCCTCACCCCGTCGGCGCTCCGCCAGCTCGAACCGGCCCTGCGCCGCCACCCCCGCGCCCTGCCCGCGCTGCGCTGGATCATGCTCGGCGGCGAGGCCCTCGACCCCGGCGTCGTCCAGCGCTGGCACGACCTCGACCCGCTGCCGCCCGCCCGGCTCTGCAACCTCTACGGCATCACCGAGACCACCGTCCACGTCACCACCCACGACGTCGCCGACGGCGGCGCGGGCTTCGGGCGGAGCCTGATCGGCGAGCCCATGCCGCACCTCACCGCGCTCGTGCTGGACGACTGGCTGCGCCCGTGCCCGGCCGGCGTCCCCGGGGAGCTGTACATCGGCGGCGGCAGCCTCGCCCACGGCTACTGGGGCCGGCCCGGCCTCACCGCGGGCCGCTTCGTCGCCGACCCGTACGGCCCGCCCGGCGCCCGGCTCTACCGGACGGGCGACGTGGCGAGGCGCCTGGCGGACGGCGGACTGGAGTACGTCGGCCGGGCGGACTTCCAGGTCAAGCTGCGCGGCTTCCGGATCGAGCTCGGCGAGATCGAGAACGCCGTCGCCGCCCACCCCGACGTCGACGCCTGCGTGGTCACCGTGCACGACGACCGCCTCGCCGCGTACGTCACCGGGCGCGAACCGGGCGACCTGCGCGGGTTCCTCGGCCGGTCGCTGCCCGCGTACATGATCCCGGCGAGCGTCACCCTGCTGGACGCGCTGCCGCTCACCGTCAACGGCAAGGTCGACCGGGCCGCGCTGCCCGCCCCGGGCCGCCCCTCGCCCGTCGCGGCCGGGCGGCACGTCGAACCGCGCACCCCGGAGGAGGAGCTGTTCGCCGGCGTCTGGACGGAGGTGCTCGGTGTCCCCGGGATCGGCGTGCACGACGACTTCTTCCACCTCGGCGGCGACTCGATCCGGGCCGTCCAGCTGGCCGGCGCCCTGCACGACCGGGGCTGGCAGGTCGGCCTGCGCGACGTCTTCAACGCCCCCACCGTCGCCGCCCTGCTGCCGCTGGCCCGCCCGGCGGCGGCCGACCCCGGCGCGGACCGGCCGTTCGCGCTCGTCACCGAGGAGGACCGGGCCGACCTGCCGTCCGACGTGGTCGACGCCTACCCGATGGTCTCCATGCAGCTCTCGATGGTCTTCCACATGGAGGTCGCCGGCGGCACCGACAGCTACCACAACGTCAACTCCTACCGGATCGGCGGCGACCTCGACGAGACCGCCTTCCGCCGCTCCGTCAACGAGGCGATGGCCCGGCACGCCGTGCTCAGGACCGGGCTCGACATCTCCGGCTACGGCGAACCGCTCCAGCTCGTGCACGGGATCCTGCCCGCCCCCGTCTCCTTCACGGACCTGCGCGGTGCGACCGGGGAGGAGCAGGACGCGGCGGTCCGGTCCGTCTTCGACGACCACCGCGAGCGGCCGTTCGACCTCGCGACCCCGCCGCTCTTCCGGATCACGGTGCAGCGGCTGGCGGACGACGCCTTCCAGCTCACGATCTCCGAACACCACGCGATCCTCGACGGCTGGAGCTTCACCTCCCTGCTCGCCGAACTCCTCGAACGGCACGCCGCGCTGGCCGCCGACCCGGTCTCCGCGCCCACCCCGCCGCCCCGCACCGCCTTCCGCGACTTCGTCGCCGTCGAACGCGCGGCGGCCGGTGACCGGGAGTCCCTGGCGTACTGGCACGGGCGGCTCGACGGCGCCACCGGCCAGCTCTGGCCCGGCAGCGAGGACGTCCACGAGCTGCCGCGCACCGTCGAACGGGTCCTCCCGGACGCTCCCGGCCAGCTGAGGCGGGCCGCCGACGCGCTCGGCGTCCCGGTCAAGTCGGTCGCCCTCGCCGCCCACCTGCACGCCCTCGCCCGGATCACCGGCCGGGAACGGGTCACCACCGGGCTGGCGATGAACGGCCGCCTGGAGCGGCTCGGCGGCACCGAGGTGTACGGGCTCTTCCTCAACACGGTGCCGCTGGTCGCCGAACCGGGGGAGGACCTGGCCGAGCTGGTCCGCCACGTGCACCGGGAGGAGCTGGACATGATGCCGCACCGCCGGGTGCCGTTCGCCCGGCTGGCCCGCATGATGGCCGACACCGCGCTCGACAGCCAGTTCGGCTACCTGCGCTTCCACGCCCTGGGACGGCTCGGCCCGGCCCGGATCGAGGACGGCCGGATCGGCTCGGAACCCACCCTGCGGCACGAGCCCAACAGCTTCGCGTTCGGCGCCTCGCTGATCCAGGACCCGGTCTCGCACCGCGTCCTGCTCGCCGTGGACCACCAGCGCGCGCTGGTCGACGACGCCACCGCGGAGGAGTTCATCGACGCCTACGCCGCGGCCCTGGCCCGGCTGGCCCCGCCCGTCTGACGCCCGCCTCGCGTACCCGCCTCGCGTACCCGCCTTCGCCGCGCGCTGCCGCCGCTCCCGCGCGCCCGCCTGCGCGCCCCACCCGACGTGATCTGCCCGACCTGACCGAGGAGTGCCCCCGCATGACCACCTTCGCCGAGCCGGCCGCCCCCACCGAGTCCGCCCCCGCTCCCGCTCCCGCGCCCGCTGCCGCCCCCGCCGCCGCCGTCGACCTGCTGACCCGGCTGCGCGCCGCGGTCGCCGCCCACCCCGGCCGGCCCGCCGTGCACGGCGTCGACGGCAGCCTCGACTTCGCCGCCCTGGACCGCCGCACCGCCGCCCTGGCCCGCGCCCTCCGGGCACGCGGCGTCCGGCGCGGCGACCGGGTCGGCATCCACCTCGCCCGGACCGCCGACCTGCCGGTCGCGCTGCTCGCCACCTGGCGGGCCGGCGCCGCGTACGTCCCACTGGACCCGGCCTACCCGGCCGAGCGGATCTCCTTCATGGCCGCCGACGCCCGCCTCGCCGCCGTGGTCAGTACCGACACCGCTCCGCCGGTCCCGGCCGGCGTCCCGGTGCTCCGCCCCGACACCGAAGCGCCGTCCGCCGACGGACCGGAGGGCGACGCGCCGTTCGCCGACTTCACCCCGCACCCGGCCGACTCCGCCTACGTCATCTACACCTCCGGCTCCACCGGCCGCCCCAAGGGGGTCGAGGTGACCCACGGCGGCGTCGCCCACCTCGCCGACGCCCTGGCGCAGCGCGGCGCCCACCGCCCCGAGCCGGCCGTGGTCGGCTGGAACGCCAGCGTCTCCTTCGACGCCTCCGTCCCCCAGTGGACCCGGCTCTGCCGCGGCGACACCCTGGTGGTGATCGACGACGCCCGGCGCGCCGACCCGCTCCGGCTCGCCGCGCTCCTCGCCGAGTACGGCGTCACCGACCTCGACCTGACCCCCTCGCACTGGCAGCTGCTCCGCGAGCCGCTGGCAGGCGCCCGGGTGCCGCGCCTGTTCATGGGCGGCGAGCCGGTGCCCGGGCGCACCTGGCGCGAGCTGGCCGACGGCGGCATCGAGGCGCTCAACCTGTACGGGCCCACCGAGTGCACCGTCGAGGCGGTCACCACCTGGATCACCGGCCCCGGCCCGCACCTGGGCGAGCCGCTGCCCGGCGTCCGCACCTACCTGCTGGACGACCGGCTCGCCCCGGTCACCGACGCCGGCGCCGTCGGCGAGCTGTACCTGGCCGGGCCGGGCGTGGCACACGGCTACCCGGGCCACCCCGGCCTGACGGCGGGCCGGTTCGTCGCCGACCCGTTCACGACGGAGCCGGGCGCCCGGATGTACCGGACCGGCGACCAGGCCCGGCGCAGCGCCGAAGGGCTGCTGGAGTACGTCGGCCGGGTCGACCGGCAGGTCAAGCTGCGCGGCTTCCGGGTCGAGCTGGGCGAGGTGGAGCACGCCCTGGCCGCCCTGGACGGGGTCACGGCGGCCGCGGCCACCGTGTACGAGGCCGCCCCCGGGGACGTCCGGCTGGCCGGCTACGTCACGGGCGGGGCCCGCCCCGCCGAACTGCTCGCCGAACTGCGCCGCACCGTGCCCGCCCACCTGGTGCCGGCCACCGTGACCGTGCTGGCCGCGCTGCCGCTCACCCCCAACGGCAAGGTCGACCACCGCGCCCTGCCCGCGCCGTCGGCGGACACCTCCGGGAGCGCCGCGGCCGACGGGCCCGGGGGAGTGGACGAGCTGGTCGCCGAGGTCTGGCGCACCGTGCTCGGCGTCCCCTCCGTCGAGCCCACCGATGACTTCCTCTCGCTCGGCGGCCACTCGCTCGCCGCCCTGCGCGTCGTCCACCTGCTGCGCCGCAAGCTCGACGTCGAGCTCCAGCTCCGGCACCTGCTGGACGCCGACGACCTCGCCGGGTTCACCGCCGCCGTCCGCCGCGCCACCGAGGCGGGCCCGGCCGCCCCGCGCCCCGCGCTCACTGCCCGCCGGGAGGCCGTCCGATGAGCACCGCCGTCCGGCCGACCGCCCGCCCGCGGATCGAGGGCGACTGGCTCCTCGTCCCCGCGCCCCAGCCCCACCGCCCGTTCCGGCTGTTCTGCTTCCCGCACGCCGGCGGCGACGCCACCGCCTACACCCCGCTGGCCCGGGCGCTCGCCCCGGCCGCGGAGGTCTGGGCGCTGCGCCCGCCGGCCCGCGGCGGGCGC